>CAYTTS010000021.1:0-18499 GCA_964440875.1 uncultured Erysipelothrix sp.
TCAATCATAATTTTTTTCAACAATTACTTGACAAACTCATAGTTGGTCTCCTTAATAAAATAGTTATATTAATATATTATTAGTTTACCATAGCTTTTGGTTAAGATGAGATGATATTGCAAGTTGTGAGCTATTATAGTTGTCATTTATTGTAAAAAAATACGTATGGAATTGTCCATACGTATTTGATTTCTATCTTGTTTTAAATTTATTAATTGCGTAAGCAATATTTGGGATCATTTGTTTCTTTCTTGAAAGAACACCTGGAATAAACTCTAAATCTTGAACATTCATTTTTTTACCTTCAAATGCATGTTCAAACATTTGACTAGATGGTCCTGCGGAAATGATGTAAGATCCTTTTTCATTTATGTCTGTAATCATAACTACACCTAAGTCATACTCATGATCACCACATAGTTTATTAAGGAAGTCGTTAATTCCGTCTTTCATTTCAAAGACTTTATCACTGTCAATAACATTAATTTGTGATATTGCTACACTGAATCCTTCAATATCAAATTCTTTGAAGTCAGTTAAGACTATTTCATCAATTGATTTATTTGATAATGTCGCACTTGCGTTAAAGATTTCTCTTGCATAATCATCAATGTTAACTCCTGCAATTTCACTTAGATATACACCAAGCTCTCGGTCTCTTGGTGTACAAGTTGGTGAGTTAAAGTTCATTGTATCTGATAAAATAGCTCCTAAGAGTATTCCAGCGATTTCTTTAGATGGTGTAATTCTATTTTCTATATATAGTTTTGTAATTATCGATGAAGTTGATCCAATTATTTCATTTCTAAACATGACAGGACTATTAGTTTCAATGTCGCCTAGTCTATGGTGGTCAATGATTTCAATAATTTCAGCTTCTTCAATTCCTTCAATACTTTGATTAATCTCGTTATGGTCTACTAAAATTAGTTTAATTTTCTCATGGTTCCATAAGTGGTATCTAGATATAAAACCAGTTATTTTGTTTGAGTTATTTACAACTGGGTATGTTCTAAATCTTGATTTATTAATTACATTTTTAACTTCTGATAAAGTATCTGAAGTGTGAAATAAAATTAAATCAGTCGTCATAATCAATTTAATTGGTATTGCTTGTGTAATTGATTGTGATGTTGAAAACATATCTAATGTTGTATAAATAATTCCACAGCCATGTTCTTTAGCTAAATCTTGTACGTGTTTTGTAATTTGAGACTCTTTTGCAAAACAAACAACGATTAATGATGCACCTGTTTCAATTGCTTTAATTTGTGAGTGCTCTCTTGTACTAACAAGAACAATCTTATCTTTAAAGCCGATTTCTTTCTTTTCTACTAAGACACCAGAGCTTATTGAAATAATTCCTGATGGATTGTAGTTTTTTGGTTTAATTAATACATTACCCCAAATTACTTTAGCAATATTTTCATATGGCGTTTGTGCCATTAAGTTGAACTCATTTTTAATTAAGCTTAGTAGTGTATCTGTAATTTTACCAAGCGTTGTCAGTCCTAGTAGGACTTCATTTTTATCTACAATTGCAATTGCCTTACGATTATGATGACTCATTAAATCCCAAGCTTCTTTTATTGTTGCATCTTCTGATACGGTTAAAACCTCATCAATTGTAATATCTTTAATTTCTGTTTCCAGCTTACTCATTAGTTTAGGTGGTTCTTGTTTAAACCTATCCAAAATATATGCAGTTTCCGGATTAATATTTCCAAGTCTAATAGCCATTGCATTATCGCCAAGTTGTCTCTTTAAATCGGCATATGCTAACGCAGCACAAATAGAATCAGAATCTGGGTTTCTGTGCCCAGTTATTAATATTGGATGACTCATAGTCTCACTCCTAACGACTAGATTATATCATAAAGCTAATTGAAAGGGTTAGCGTTTATGTTATTCTATGCACTAAAAATGCAAAATATAGTTCAATATGAACAATTGGCTGATAATAGCTCATTCAATATGAAAAAAACGACTAAATTATGGAAAACTAATGTAAGTATGGTATAATAATCTTAAGTTTAGAGGAGGCCGACTATGAGTTTTAAAGACAAAGTTAAAAATTTTATCGCTCCAGAAGATGAGATGATAGACTTAGATGAATATGATGTATCAACTTTAAGTGATTATGAATCACCAAAAAACAAGAATGCAACAAAATTATCTAATAACGTTACAATGAAATTATATGAACCAAGATCATTTGACGAAACAGAAATAATTGCCGCTGATTTAAAAGCGCGTAAAGCAGTATTTGTGAATTTCCACAGATTACAAAAAGATTATGCACAAAGAACAATCGATTTCTTAACAGGAGTAACATTTGCTCTAGATGGAAAAATTGAAAAGGTAGGACATAATACAATCTTATGTACACCAAGAACAATGGAAATCGAAGGAGAAATTAGCTTAGAAGCTGAAGACTTTTAGAAAAGGATAAGATAGTATGACGAGTAAACCAAAATTTAAAATAAAAAGACAAGGTTATGACCGTTTAACTGTCGATTCATATATAGATACATTATCTCAAGAATTAGAATTTGCTAATGCTAAATTAAATGTATATCGAAAACAATTGGATTTTCTTAGTGAACAATTAGAAGTTAAACAAGATCAAAACATCCAATTATTGAATGATATCAGACTAATCAATGATAATGTCGATCAATTAAAAGTTCACAGTATCGAAGATAATAAGATTATTAAATGTGCTCAAGAGAGTGCCGATGAAATAATATTAGAAGCTTTGTTAATTGCGAAGGATATCTTAGATACACTTGCATTAACTTCTAGCAATACTAAAGAGTATAAGGATGATTTATTAGTACTATTAGATAGTATTACTAAGTCAATTAAAGATATTAATATTATCGAACCACTAAATATTGATTTAGATATTTAGTAAAAAAATTAAGAATTACTATGATCAAGCTATTTATTTGAAAATAAGTATCAGAGACTTCACGGTTGGTGAGAGTGAAGCTTATTCAAATAATGTATCACTTGTGAGTTATAGTAGAAATACTATCGTAGAAGCTGCGTTAAAGCGTTGAGTGTACAGTATAACTGTAAATTTAGGTGGTAACACGCTAACTTGCGTCCTTTAGTGACGTTTTTTTTATGGAAAGAGGGAAACAATGGATTTTAAAGACACACTACTAATGCCAAAAACAGATTTTGAGATGAGAGGAAACTTAATCAAGAAAGAACCTGTATTTATTGAAAGATGGCAAAATAATGATTATTATACACAATTTTTAAAACGTAATGAGGGACATGAAATGTTCGTCTTACACGATGGTCCGCCATATGCAAATGGGGACTTACACTCTGGAACAGCAATGAACAGAATTTTAAAAGACTTCGTTGTTAGATCAAAAGCAATGAAAGGTTTTTATACACCTTTCTATCCAGGATGGGATACACACGGACTACCAATTGAAAATGCGGTAATTAGAAATGGTTTAGATTATAAAGAAGTAAGTTCAGTTGAGTTTAGAGCAGCATGTGAGGCTTATGCTAGAAATCAAATAGAAACACAAAAAGCAACAATGATTCGTATGGGAACAGTAGGAGACTATGCTAATCCATACATTACATTAAATAAAGACTATGAAGCTGATCAAATTAGAACATTTGGTAAAATGGCAAGTAATGGTTTAATTTATCAAGGATTAAAACCTGTTATTTGGTCACCAGCATCTGAGAGTGCACTTGCAGAATCAGAAGTTGTTTACCAAGATAAAACAGATCCAACAATTTTTGTTACTTTTGACATTGTTAAAGGAAATGAACACTTAGATAGTGGTAAATTTGTTATTTGGACGACAACTCCTTGGACAATTCCAGCAAACTTAGGTATTTCATTAAACCCTGCATATAACTATGCTCTAGTTAAAACTAAAGTTGGAAACTTAATTTTACTTGAAGATAACGTTGATGAACTACTAGCTGATTTCGAACTTGAAAATGAAGGAATTATTAAAGTAGTTAAAGGTAGAGATTTAGAATATATCGAAGCTCAACACCCACTATATGAAGATGTTAAATCACTAGTAATGGTTGGTAACCACGTATCTGATGAGGGTACTGGTTGTGTTCATACAGCGCCAGGACATGGTGCGGATGACTATAGCATCGGTGTTAAATATGGTTTAAAACCATTCTCACCAGTTGATTCAAAAGGTCACTTAACAGAAGAAGCCGGCGACTTTGTTGCTGGACAATACTATGAAAAAGCTAATAAAACTATTATTGATAAGCTAGAAGAAGTTGGGGCATTATTAAAATTGGAATACGTAACACATAGTTACCCATATGATGAAAGAATGAAAACTCCAATAATCTATCGTGCAACAGTTCAGTGGTTTGCATCAATCGATAAGATTAGAGATAAAGCTTTAGATGAAATTAGTAAAGTTGATTGGAAAAATGAGTGGGGAGAAATTCGTCTTCACAATATGATTAAAGATCGTGCAGACTGGACTATCTCAAGACAAAGACTATGGGGTCTTCCAATTCCAATTATTTATACAGAAAAAGATACACCAATCTTTGATCAAGAAGTATTTGACAATTTAGAAGTATTATTTAGAGAACATGGTTCTAAAGTTTGGTATGAAAGAACTGCCGAAGAACTTCTTCCTGAAGGATATACGCATACTGACTCACCAAACGGTAAATTCTCGAAAGAGAAAGATATACTAGATGTATGGTTTGATTCAGGTTCATCATTCAACACATTAAAAGAACGTGGATTTGGTTCACAAGCTGATCTTTACTTTGAAGGTAGTGACCAATACCGTGGATGGTTCAACTCATCACTTATTTTAAGTGTTGCAACTAATGATCAAGCGCCATATAAATCAGTAATGTCACATGGTTATGTTTTAGATAGATCAGGCGATAAGATGAGTAAATCAATTGGAAACGTAATCGACCCTAATGATGTAATCAACCGTAATGGTGCTGATGTTTTAAGAATGTGGGCAGGTTCAATTGACTTTAAACAAGATGTTAGATTCGCTGATGATATTATTAAACAAGCGAGTGACGCATATCGTAAAGTAAGAAATACATTTAGATTTATGCTTGGAAACATTAGTGATTTCGATATTACTAAAGATGAAGTTAAGTTTGAAGACTTAGCTAAGTTTGACCAAGTATTAATGTTAAAATTAAACAACTTAAATAAAAAAGTACAAGAATGTTATGAAGAATATGATTTCCAACAAGCAACTGTTGCTTTATCATTATTCTTAAACAATGATCTAAGTTCATACTACTTAGATATCGCTAAAGATATTTTGTATATTGAATTAGCTGATTCAGTAAGAAGAAGACAAGTACAAAGTGTTTTATGGCACATTACGGATACTTTAGTGAAGTTATACTCACCAATTCTAGTATTTACAGCAGAAGAGATTAATGACCACTTCATGAAATACGACTCAATTCATAATACTCACTTTAATGAAGTATTAGACTTAAATGAATATGAAGGCTTATTAGATGAAATTGCTGTTTTAGATGAATTACGTGATGAGGTATTAAAAGCATTAGAAGTTAAACGTGAAAACAAAGAAATTGGTAAACCATTAGAAGCTCATGTAATATTTAATGTTGATCCAGCTGTTAAAGAATCATTAACTGATTTCTTCAATGAAGATATTAATCAATGGTTAACAGTTTCAACAGTAAGTTTTGATGAGAGTCAAAGTGAAAAAATTACTGTTAAAAAAGCTGAAGGTAGTGTTTGTCCAAGATGTTGGAATGTTCGTGTAAGCGAACGCGAAGATCTAGTATGTGATAGATGTGCTGACATATTAGAACAACTATAATGATTACCTCAGTAAATAACCCAAATGTAATTAAATGGGCTAAATTAAAGAAAAGTAAGTATCAAAGAGAGTTTGGTCAATTCATTATTGAAGAAAAATTGATAATTGATGAGGCGATAAAAGCTAATTTGAAATTAGAGACGATATCACTAGATACTAGTGATATCGAATCTGATTATAAGGTTAGTGATAATGTTATGAAAAAAATCTCTTCAAACAAATCACTAAATGAGATTGTCGCAGTAGTAGATTTCTACGACTCAAGCGAAGAACTTAGTGATAAGATAGTTTACTTAGATAATGTTCAAGATCCAGGTAACCTGGGTACGATTATTAGAACCGCATTTGCATTTGGATATACAACAATAGCTTTAAGAAATGGTGTTAATAAGTATAATCATAAATTAATTAGCGCATCTAAAGGATCAATATTTCATGTTAACATCATTGAAGATGATAACTTAGACTTAATTAAAAATCCTAACTATCAAAAAATTGGATTAATGCTTGATGAAACAGCTTCAAGTTTAGACGATTCAAATGTTTCTGATAAAAGTATTATTATCTTTGGTAATGAGGGATCAGGTATTTCAAAAGAAATAATTGAGCACTTAGATCAAAGTGTTTACATTGAAATGAATAATTTTGATTCACTAAATGTTGCCATAACGGCAGGTATTGTATTATATAAATTTAGATAAGGGGTGGTACATTGGATAAAAAAGATTTTAAACCAATGAAGACGTCCTACTTAATAAAGAACTTTGTTCCTTATTTTAAGCCTTATAAGAAACTATTGATTTTTGATATGTTTAACTCTAGTCTAACGACAATCGCGGCATTATCACTGCCATTAATTATTAGAAATATAACTAATAAAGCAGCTGATGATCCAAGTAGTTTGACGACTAAGTTAATATTAGTTTCAGGTTTAATATATATTGTTTTAAGGTTAATCGAAACCTTTGCTAACTACAATATGCAGTCAGTAGGGCATATAATGGGTGCATACATTGAAACGGATATGCGCAGTGATTTATTTGAACATATACAAAAAATGTCTATGCGCTTCTTTAACAATGCTAAGATTGGTCAATTAATGTCGCGAATAACTTCTGATTTATCAGATATTAGTGAGTTTGCCCATCATGGACCAGAAGAATTTTTAATAGCATTTATAAATATAACTGTTTCATTTATTATCTTAAGTTCAATGAACTTAAAATTAACGATGATAATATTTATCTTCTTACCATTTATGATATATTTTTCATCGAAATTACACCGTAAGATGCGTGCTGGATTTAAAGCTCAAAGACATCAAATAGGAACTATTAACTCAAGTGTTGAAGATAGTTTACTTGGTATTAGAGTTGTTAAGGCATTTGCTAATGAGAGTGTTGAGATTGAGAAATTTGAACAAGGTAATGATGACTTCTTAAATATTAAGAAAGATGTTTATTACACGATGGCACAATTTAATAGTGTAGTTAGTATTTTTGATGGACTAATGTATATCGTTGTAGTAGTAATTGGTGCATTTTTTGTAAGAGATTTGAAGATTAGTGTTGGAGATTATATGGCTTACTTACTATATGTAACAACTCTACTAACATCAATTAGAAGAATTGTTCAATTCTTAGAACAATTTCAACGTGGTATGACTGGAATTGAAAGATTTTTAGAAATTATGGATACTCCAGTAGATATAGTTGATAAGATAGATGCAGTTGATTTAAAAGTTAATAAAGGTGAAATATTATTTGATAACGTTAGTTTTGCCTATAATGACACTGTTGATGTTTTAAGTAATTTTAATTTAAAGATTGAAGCAGGAGAAAATGTTGCCTTGGTTGGACCATCAGGTGGAGGTAAAACAACTATCTCTAATCTAATGCAAAGATTTTATGATATTTATAGCGGTCATATATTAATTGATGGTGTTGATATCGCGGATGTAACATTAGATAGTTTAAGAAAAAATATCGGGGTAGTCCAACAAGATGTCTATCTATTTTCAGGTTCAATATATGAAAATATTGAGTATGGTAAACCTGGTGCGAGTATGGATGAAATAATAATAGCGGCAAGATTAGCTGGTGCTGAAGAATTTATTAATGAGCTTCCAGAAGGTATTCATACATATGTTGGAGAACGTGGTGTTAAACTTTCTGGTGGTCAAAAACAGCGAATCAGTATTGCCAGAGTATTTTTAAAGAATCCTATGATCTTAATATTAGATGAGGCTACAAGTGCTCTAGATAATGAGAACGAGAAATTAGTTCAAGAATCGCTTGAATCATTAAGTAAAGGAAGGACAACTATAACGATTGCTCACCGCTTAACGACAATTAAAAATGCTAATAGAATTGTTGTAATTAGTAGTGATGGAATTGATGAAATTGGAAGTCATGATGAACTATTATCAAATAAGCATACATACTATAACTTGTATAACTTATATGAAGATTTGTGATTTTTAATAAATAGGTTATAATATTAATTATGAAGAATAAAGATAGATTAGTAAAAGTAAGTAATTTAGAGAACAAAGATATTATTTACACAATATACAAAAGAAAATATAAGAATTTCCATTTATTATTAATTGGACTTCTTATAGTCTTTTTTGTAAATATACATATTATGTATAAGCTAATTGCTATTTTTATTTTTTTTGCTTTTGTAGCCTTAAACAAAAAAGGGGTACAAATTGAATTACGCAATGACTCATTAATTTATTACCTAGAAGACGATATGGCTATTTTAATATATTATGATGAAATACTCTCATATCAAATTAACGAAATTAACTATCATGAACGTGTAATTAATTTAATAATGAAAAATAAAGATGAGTATAGTTTTGCTTTCAATGATATTAAAGCAGAAAGAGTTATAGATGAATTAATTGGTGATAAAAATGCAAAAAGATAGTAGATTCTTAGTAGCAATCGATTTTGAAACGGCAAATAGTAATCCTTTAAGTGCTTGTTCAGTAGGGGTTATTATTTTTTCCGATGGTGAGTTGGTTTATGAGTATGAAACCTTAATTAAACCTCCAAAAGAGTATGGGGAATTTAATTACTATAATACTAAGATTCACAATATTGTAGAGAGTGATGTCGTTAATGCTCCAACATGGGATAAGGTTTATAATGATTTAAGTCATTATTTTGATAATGCTTTTTTTATTGCTCATAATGCTGCTTTTGATATGCGTGTTCTTAAAAGTTTAAATCAATATTATAATATTAAATTTAAGGATAGCGAGTACTATTGTACCGTAGAGTTATCTAGAAAAATATTTCCGTACTTACCAAATCATAAGTTGAATACCGTTAGTAGACATTTGGATATATCACTTGATCATCATAACGCTTTAAGTGATGCTCATGCATCGGCATTAATCGTTTTTAAATCATTACAAATGATAGACGCTGAAAATGTTTCAGAAATGTTTGAAAAAACAAATATGCTTCCAAAGTTATTAACATTTTAATTACATTGTGTTATGATATATAAGATTATGGAGGGTTTAAGATGGATAAATATTTAAACAACGCCTTGTTTTGGCAAAAATTAGACACAATTTACTTATCGAGCGAATTAATTATCGACAAGCCTAAAGGCTTTGTTCATCCCTTGTACGCCAATTTAATCTATCCTGTAGATTATGGCTATCTAAGTGATACTATCGCTGTTAACGAAGGTATTTGCACTTATAAAGGCAGTGCGAAGACTGGTCTTCAACATGTAATTATATCAGCGGATATATTAAAGAAAGACTTAGAAGTTAAACTTTTAGTTGATTGTAGTGATGAGGAAGTTAAGGAAATTCTATTATTTTTAAATCAAACAGATTTACAAAAGTCAGTTTTAATTTCAAGAAGTAATATTATACCAAGCTGGGGAGAAACAGATAATTAATTAGGAATTATCTGTTTTTATTTATATACTATACTGAGGTGTTCATATGAAAGGAGTAATTTTTAGTACTTCTTTTTTTATTATGATTTTTACGGTTTTTTTTAGTTTAAGTAACTATATTCACTTTGATCATAACCGAAGTCTTATAAATAATACATTTAAAAAGACACTATATGAAGTCGTTTATGATTTACCCAATGATTATAATATGGATAGTCTCTTTCAACTTTTTGTAGAAGATATTGAGAAAAAGCTACCAGAAGACTATGAATATACATTTCAATTGTTAGGTTACAGTGATGATCCACTACTAGTTAGAATAAAACTATTTGCTAAATCAAAAAAATCGTATTACTCATTTTACATAGAAGAAGTCATCTTAGAAGAGGAGTATAGTGAAAATGAAATCTAAAAAACCTGTATTAGGTATTAGTTTAATCGCAATTGTATTAATTAACTTCTTAGTATTTAAAATTTCTTTGAAAAAAGAAGTAGATTTAATAAAACTGCCAGTCAGTAATGAGACAATTTATCCGAGACAAAAAATTACGAAGGATGATATTGACTATATTGAGGTACCATCTGTTTTTGTGAGTGATTTAATGTTTAAAGAAGAAGATGAAATTATAAATATGTACAGTGATATTCAAACGAGAATTCCAAAAAACTCCCCATTTTACAAGGAGAATTTATTTAAAGAAGAGGATTTACCAGACTATCCCTCAATATTATTAAAAAAGGAACAAGTAGTATACAATCTTAATACTGATTTAATAAAGTTATCTGGAAACTCAATTGTTGTTGGGCAAAAGATCGATATTTATACGACCTTAGTTAAACGCAATGAGAAACCTATAGTTGATCTCTTAGTTTCATCTGTAAGAGTAATTGGGGTTAAGGATAAAAAGGGCTTAGATATAAGTAATCCAGAAAGTAATAAGATTCCATACATAGTACTTTTAGCTATAGACAAAGATATAATGCCGCTTGTAAGAAGTAGTGATGAAATAGCTAAGCTAGAGTTATATGCTCATTCAAAAGATATGTCTGAGGATGAATCAATATTAAATGAGGATGCAAAAATATTAGAGTATATTCACAATGAGTAAATCATTTGATTTTGAATTCTTTAATGATCTTATTGATGAAGAAAATATCACTGACATAAATTTTAATGGCAAAACACTTTGGGTAGACCACTTAGAGAAGGGGCGCTATCAAGTGAAATTAGAACTTAGTGATGAAGATGTTGAGAGTTTTTGTTATCGTTTCGCTAATTACGCAAACAAGCAATTTAACAATACTTTCCCTATCATTGAGAGTGAAACAAATAACCTCAGAGTAAGTATCCTTCATAAAAGTGTTGCTTTATCAGGATATAGTATAAGTATAAGAAAGTCACCAGACTACTTAAGATTAAATACTAATATGTTAGTAGAGAGTAAATATACTAGTCTTGAAACTTTGAAATTTATTCAAAGTCTTGTTAAAGCGAAGAAGAACATTATAATAAGTGGACTTCCCGGCGTTGGAAAAACTGAGTTTCTTAAATACCTTTGTCAATATATAAATGATAATGATCGTGTTATTACAATTGAGGATAACTTAGAGATAAGGTTTCCAATAATATTTAAAGATAAAGATGGGGTAATGTTAAAAGTAAATAATACGGTTGGATACCGTGATGCTATTAAAGCATCCTTGAGACAAAGAGTCGACTGGATACTTTTATCAGAAGTAAGAGGTGATGAGGTTGTTGAACTTTTACAATCAATATCAACTGGTGCTCACCTAATAAGTACGATTCATGCCGATAGTGCTAGCGAAATACCTCAAAGATTACTCCATATGTTTCCTGGTAATGAGTTAACTAATGAAAAATTACTTTATCGTATACATGAGTCTATTGACTATGGCATCTGTATTAGATCATCTGTTAGTGATAGCGGAATTAGACGCTACATTTATGAGATCGCTAAATACTATATTTCAAACAATATGTACTATACGGAAGTCATTTATACTTATAAAGATTTTATAAATGAAGAGGAGGGAAGTTTACTTTGATATTTTTTAGTATTATTACGATGATATTAATGTATTCATATTTATTTTATAAACATAGAGAAATGGCTAAATATATACCTATAAATAAAAAACGTATTAAGAACTTATATTTAAAACTAAATCAAAATCCAAGTAAATACACCTTATACTTACTCTACTTCAAATTATCAATGACAGTTATTTTTGTATTAATTATGGCGTACTTACTTAGGGTGAACCTAGTTAACACAATCTTATTAGTCTTAATATCGATAACATTTCTTCCGTTTGTTTTAATATGGAATATTGATTATCAATTAAATAATTTTGAATTCAACAATCTCTATATTTATTTAACACAATTTGTACTAATTTTTAAAACATACAACAAAGTTTTAGCAACTCTTCAAGAGTTAGCACCTATTATTGAGGGTAGGGTATCTGAGGTTGTTGACGAAAGTTTAGACAAATTAGAAAAAGGTAGTGATATTAGTGATTCATTATCACATATCAGCGATCGTTATCCACATTTTATCGTCCATAATCTTCACTCACTAACTATTAGTGTCGAAAGTTATGGAAGTAACGATTACTTTGAAGCGTTGGAGTTAATCCAGGATGACATTGATTCTTGGAGTGATGATGTTAATCATTTTTCAATTAGTAAAAAGAATCTTATTAATAAAATTAATTTCTTAATTCTATTTGCTTTTCTAATTTGTTATATGGCATTAAAGATGTTATTTTCAGTATCACTTAATACTGATACAATCCTTTATCAGCAAGCTATTTTCACATTCTGTTTAATTCAAATAATAACTTTCGTTTCAACTCAATCGATACTAAAAGAATCCTTTATTCATAGGAGTGAGACAATATGATTATTTATCTTTATTATTTTCTTTTTATAGGGGTTATTGTATTATTTGAAAAATCAGTCCAGAATTTCATTTTAGAATATGGCTATGAGAGTAAATTAGATAAATTAATTGATAAAGAAGCTATTAAAACGTTTCAACTTAACCGCTATAAAAAAGTAGCGAGAATACTATTGTTATTATTACTTTTTCCACTATTAAATTTTGATATAAGATATTTTTCTATAGTTATTTTAATAGCGATATATGAGTATAAACGTCCTTATTTAAAACTTAAAAAAGATTTTGATGACAATTTATCGACGCTTAGATATCAATTTCCAATTTGGCTAAGACAAATACAAATACTCTTATACTCAAATAATGTTTTAAACTCACTAAGACTATCGTTAGATCAAGCACCAGAGATTGTGAAGCAAGATCTAAATAATTTAATCAAAAAGCTTGAAGATAATCCGAATGACATTGATGCATTTACTGATTTTATGTCAGACTTTAGTATTAGTGAAATAGATAGAGCGATGAAACTTTTATATCGTACTTATATTATTGATCAAGAAGATACATCAAAACAATTGAATAGAATGATTATTTCGACAACTAAGTGGATTAAGGATGAACGTGTTAATCGACAGGAAGCCTTGCTAAAGACATATGAGTGGATAGGAATTATACCTTTATTTGGTGTAACTATTGTATTTTTAGTCATTATGGCAAGCTTATTAACTAATCTTTTAGGAAAGGGGGTCTAGTATGAAAGCATTTTTTGAAGAATATGGTTTAGTATTAGTAGTAACGGTGATAGCGACTGGAATGATTGCATTTTCTGATGGATTTAAGGATCAAATGACGGAGACATTAGATGGAATGTGGAAAAATATGACATCAGGACAAGTTGAGTGAAAGGAGCTTTTGAAACCTTTCTCGTATTCTTATTTGGTTGTACATTTGTTCTATTAGGATTCTCAATGGTAGAGATAACGTTAAACTATAATAGAGCAAGATTGTATCAGGAGACGATAATTAGTTTAATAGAAAGACATAATCGTTATGATAGTGATGTTAAAAACTTAATAAACAAGTCAAATAATAAATGCCACAACTGTACGTATAGTGTTATCAGTGATTATGATAAGTATTTAGTTAATGTTGACTTTAATATTAATGTATCGGTTCTAAATTATTCTAAAAAGGCTAATATAAAGGCTTATACCCAATCTCTTAGGTGATATTGGGTATTTATTATTGCTAATATTAGTCTTAAAGTTTAAAATGTTAATAGGTGATATTATGATATTGACAATGGATATTGGAAATACCGATGTAGTTAGTATTTGCTATAGTGATAGTAAGGAAAAGTTGTATGAAGAACGTGTCAGTTTAACCGCTGTTAATTTTAAAGATGATCCATCTTCTTATATTAGCGACTTAGTTGCTAAGTATGATCTTTATAATAGTGATTATGTAGTTTCGTGTGTTGTACCGGCTGTTAAGGATGATGTTTCAGAAGCCTTTTCTAAACTAGTTAATGGAAAAGGTCTTTTTGTGGACTATACATCCTACTTAGGCTTAACAGATAGCTTGGAGTATCCAAATGATGTTGGTGCTGATTTGCTAGCGGCAAGTGCAGCTGTTTTGGATAATGAACTAGATAGCATTATCGTTGATATGGGGAGTGCAAGTAAAATAATACTTGTGAAAGATAAGCGTCTTGAGAGTGTCGCTATTATGCTAGGTGTTAAAAATAATAGTATTGCACTTGCTAGTAAGATTTCTCAACTACCTGAAGTGGAGATAGAGTTTAATGATAAATTACTAGGGAGAAATACTATTGATGCTATTCAATCAGGTTTAATGTACTCAACCTTATATGGGATAAAGGGTTATGTTGATGAAATTGAGAAAAGTCATGGTAAGAAGGTTAACAAATATTTAACGGGTGGTATTGCAAATGCTTTTAAAGAAGAATTAGATGAATTTTACTTTGTTGCCGATCTGGTTAATATGGGTCTTTTAGAAATATATTTTAAAAATAGGGAGGAAGAGTAATGGATTATATCTTATCCGCTATTTTATTTATTGTGCTAATTGCTACTTTTGCTATTGGGATGATTTACTTTGTAAAAGCAAGAGCTTCTATATTGTACTCAACCGTAAGTAGGGTATCGATAGCGGCAAGTCTTTATTCATTACTATATTTAATTAATACTTACTATCCAATTGCTAGTTATGAAATAATAAGATCAATTCTGCTAGCTCTAATAGTATATTTAACATTTAATCTGTGGAAGATCACTTATAATCAAATTAGTAATAAAACTTATACCGTTATAAGTAATCTTTTAATTGTTTTTCAATTAATTATTGATATTTTTGTTAATAATAATATTGTAGTTAATAACATCTTGTTAATTACTTGTAAATACTCATTAGTTTATGTATTTGTTTATTTGATTACTATCTTTAAATTTTATAAGGATCGCCATCTTAATAAAGTATACGAGTTTAATTTTATACCATTTATACTGATGATTTTTCTATTGTCACTATTATCAAGTCTAATTGTTATTAGCAAGATGGATTTTATATTCAATATCTTACAAATTGTATCCTATCTATTATTATCATTAGTCTATTATAAGGATTATAAACTATCTTTATATTTTTAATTGTATTTTATTTTAATTAATGTATAATAGATAAGAATTATATCAAGAATGAGGGAGAGAGTTAGCTCATAGAACTCATACCAACCTGCATAGCAAGGTGGTAATGCTAACATCGATAAAGCTAGAAACTGTCGACATCTCTTTTTCTGAGATGTTTTTATATGGAAAGAGGAGATTAAATGAAAACATATTTTACTAGTGAATCAATTACACCTGGTCATCCAGATAAATTGTGTGATCAAATAGCGGATGCAATCTTAGATGCGGCACTATTAGGTGATAAATATAGTAAGGTTGCTGTTGAATGTTCAATTAAAGATGAGTTAGTTCTAATCTTTGGTGAAATAACATCTAATACAGAAATAGATTATGAAAAAATTGCTAAGGATGTACTAAAAGAAGTTGGATATACTGAAGAGTTTGAAGTTATTATTAAAATATCTAAACAATCAGTAGAAATTAATAATGCTGTACTAAGAGAAGGTACTATTAAAGCTGGTGACCAAGGATTAATGTTTGGTTATGCATGTAGTGAGACTGACAATTATATGCCACTTTCTATTGAACTTGCTCATAATTTATCAAAACAATTAACTAAAGTTTTTAAAGAACAAGAATCAAATATTCTTAAACCAGATGGTAAAACTCAGGTTACAGTCGAATATGAGAATAACGTAATAAAACGAGTAGATACAATTGTAGTTTCAACTCAACATTATGAAGAAATATCGCAAACATTTTTACAAACGTATGTTTATGACAACGTAATTAAGCCGATTATTCCAAAAGATTTAATTGATGAAGATACAAAAATATTTATTAACCCAAGTGGTAAGTTTACTATTGGTGGGTCATTTGGAGATAGTGGGACAACAGGAAGAAAAATTGTTGTTGACACATACGGTGGTCATGGTCGTATCGGTGGTGGGGCACTTAGTTCTAAGGATCCATCAAAAGTTGATAGATCTGGTGCTTACTATGCAAGATATGTTGCTAAAAACATCGTTGCTCATAACTTAGCTGAAAAGTGTGAAATTCAAGTTGCTTATGCAATTGGTCTAAATGATCCATTGTCGGTATTCGTTGAAACATTTAACACTGAAAAAGTGAGTAAAGAAGAAATCGGAAAATTTGTTAATGATAATTTTGACTTCAGCGTTGATAATATAATTAAGGAATTAGATTTATTACGTCCGATCTACCAACAAACGGCTAATTTCGGTCATTTTGGAAGAAAAGATATTGAATTACCATGGGAAAGTGTCATAAAGCTTAAAAAATGAACAAACTAGGTGCATTATAAATACACCTGTGGTATAATATATAAGAATAAGTCTTATACAGTATGTTAGATGGAATAACTTTTCTATATACTACTTATTTAGAATGGAGGTAGTAATTATGGAAACTGGTACTGTTAAATTTTTTGACAACGCTAAAGGATTTGGTTTTATTACAATTGATGGAACTGAAAAAGATGTATTCGTACACTTCACTGCAATTGCAGCTGAAGGATACAAATCATTAAACGATGGAGATCGCGTTGAATTCGAACTTGTAACTGGAGATCGTGGCGAACAAGCTGCAAACGTTACACTTATCTAATCGATAAAAACTTAAGAAGTCTGTGCAATAATAATTGATTTATCAATTATTAAAGCTCAGGCTTTTTTTTTATTTGTAAAGTAAAAAAGACTGTCTTGAAAATGAGAGACAGTCTTTATTATTAATCGTATTTCTTTAAGTATCCAACTACGAAAGTCTTTGGACCAGTATGTGTAAGTATCAGCGGGTGTAAGTTTCTTACAACAACTTTAGTATTTAACTTAGCTTCCATATAATCTTTATATTCATTTGCGATTTCATCTAAATCTGAATGTAGAATATAGTAATGGTAATCCTCTGGATTATCATACTTTGCGACAATTTCATCTACAGCTTTAGATAATGCTTTCTTATGTGTTCTAACTTTATCATGGGCATCAATAACGCCGTTCTGATAAGCCAGTATAGGTGTAATCTTCAATAGGTTGGCAAGTGCTGCCGCCTGCGCACTTATGCGTCCACCGCGCTTTAAATGGTTAATATCGTGAGGAATGATAAATGCGTACATTTCCTCATGGTTTTCTATAATATCTTTAATTTCAGCAGAAGTTTTACCTTCTTCTAGATATCTATTAATTGCATGATATGCAAGTTCAATTGGATGGGCAACTAAGTTTCCATCAATTACGACAACTTTACCATCATATTCCTGTGATAGGGCATAAGCACTAGCGTATGATCCACTAAGACCTTTTGACAAAGTTAAGTAAATTACTTCATCATATTCTTTTAATAAACTATCCCACATCTCCATTAAAACACCTATTGATGCCTGTGAAGTAGATATTTGAGCTTCACTACCTAAATACTTTTTGAAAATATCTAAATTTATATCAATCTCATCTATATATTCTTTACCGTCAATTGTAATTGCAAATCTTGCGGTTGGTACATTTAATTTTTTTTCATCCTCAATGCTAATATCAGCAGCTGAGTCTATCATTACTATTGTTTTCATAAATTCACTCCAATCTTCAATAATTATACCAAATTTAGAATATTAAGCACTCAATACTCGTCAACTTCATTCAATATTCACAATCGCTAAAAAGCGATCTTTTTATATTAGATAATTTAAAAGACGCTAAGATTGATATAAGCCAAAAATTCTAATATTAAATAAATATTGATAGAAACAATTGATTAATCAATGATAACATTAGTAACGATAATATATAAGGAGATTGAGAATGACTATATTAATACATAAAGATATATTTTCTGATATATCAAAGTTTAAAGAAGTGTGCGATTGTGTAGTAAATAAGATTAAACCTAAGGATTTAACTTTAATAAGCGATTTTAAAACTATGAGATTTGATGAGACTTACTCTGATCAAAGAGACTATTCTCTAGATAGTTATATTATTATTGATAGTTCAGAGTTAAGTGAGAACTTTAAACTGTTATTTTAATTTAATTGTAACTATTTATAATAGTAAATATGAAATGAGACTGAAAAATTGAGAGTGTAATATAAACCGTGTAAGTAGTAAATACTAGTTAACTACTTATGCGG
>CAYTTS010000022.1:0-14240 GCA_964440875.1 uncultured Erysipelothrix sp.
AGATTACTATAGTAAGTACATTAAACTATCTAGCCGACTTCTAAACTAAAAAAAGATATGTAGATTTTCTACATATCTTTTTCATTGATTAATAAACTTGAATTAACCCCTCTTAGGAAAGTATAATTCTTTACTTCACTCTCATTAATAAGTACAGCTTTAGTACCATTTCTAACACCAACAACATATATACCTTTATCCGTTTTAACTACTTCTTTAAGATTGTTGGATAATAGGTTATTAATATCATACTTATAGTTCATACTTTCAGGATACTTAATTGTATTATTTAATTTATCTAATAAATATAAATATTCTTCATATACCTTCGTTTCAATCGCAAAGTCTTTTCTTTTGATATTTTTAACTGGTAGTTTATACCAATGTGAATCTAAGAATAGGTAGTGATTGTAATATAAATAATTTCTCTTATTAGCTCTATTAATAAATCTAATGTGATTAACAGCTTCTTCTAATATTAATTCACTCTTAGTTCTTTTAACTAACGTTTCTAAATCATAAACATCATTAACTCTGGTGTTTGATATTTCATCACTTAATTTTACGATAACATCAACTAAAGTTAAGTACTTAATAATGTCGTAGAAATTATCTGTCCCTGAAAACATTCTAAACTCTATTGTCTTATCATTGAAAAAATTTAAGCCAAGATAACGATCAGAAAATTCATAATCAAAATAGTCTACTCCATAATAATTAACTTTAGAAGTGCCCGTCTCAACTAATGATTTTAATGTTTGATTAAACCTGCGCTTTAGGGCATCTTTTTCCATAAAATATCTAGTAGATACATAACGATCTTGAATACGTTGTACACGTCTATCAGATAAGTGGATCCATAGTGGATAACTTATTGAAAAAAGTTGAATATATAACTCTTTAATTCTTTGGGTATGATTAATTCCAACATGAATATGTAAGCCAGTATCGATAGTTGCCGAAAGTTTTAATTTAGTAAATAAATCATTTATTTCCTTAACATCAAAATTCTCTATCCAATACTTATACGTCATCGGTGCAGATACTAACTCTAAACCATTTCTGACGGAGTTATCTCGCATTATATGAAAGTGTCTTCCATCTTTATTTAGAACTTTTAGTAATTCTTTACAAACATTAATTCTATCAATATCTTTTGAGCTATTCGTATTTAACTCTATCTCAATTCCATATGTACGGTTTTCTTTATCATTTTCATCATAATAAAAAGTTTTCCATTCAATCGGTTTAAATAACCTATCTTCAATAAAGGAACTAGCATCATCTAATTCTGTAAACGGAATAATTTCTCCCGTTACTGGATGATAAATTGTCATAAAAATCCTCCCCCTTTTAATTAAAAAACAACTATTGAAGTTGTTTTTAATTTGAATCTATTATTCGATTGTGTCTACGATTACTGCACTAGCGTTTTCCATTAACCTGATTGAGAAATCATAATACTCATCAGCATTATGAACATCATTATCGAAGGTTGCGACAGTATCTTTTGCTACTATTACTTTTGTATCAATATCATTTTCATAAAAGTATGTAATTAGTGATAAGACCGCTTGAAGAACGCATATGTCAACGCAAACACCAACAACAACTACTTCACTAAATTTATTATCGCTTAATAGGTTTTGAAAAGCAAGTGTATTAGTACCATTTGTACTACGTTTAGCAATATCTATGAAGTGATCTTTATAAGGTAGTAACTCTGAGACCAACTCAGATTCACTACTTCCTTTTAAACAGTGAATCGGATAAGTTTTAAACTCAAGCGAATCCTCTTCATGCTCATCTCTAAAAGTCGCAATCATATTTCCTTCGTCAATAAATTTTTCAACTAATTTAACAATTGGTTTAATGACTGTTTGACCACTTTCAAATGACATATTACCCTCTTTTAAAAATCCATTAATAACATCAACCACTAATAATAATTTCATTTTATCCCCCTTAGTTTTGTAAATATAGACTTAATAACTTCATAGTATTTAGTACACCATCAATATGTGCACGTTCCATTCCGTGACTTGCGTGAACACCTGGACCAATTAATGCTCCCTTAATATCGTTGCCCCCGCGTAGTGCAGCACTTGTATCAGATCCATACATTGGATATATGTCAACGACATATGATAGTTCATTATCTTCAGACAAGTTAATTAAGTCACTTACCATATGATAATCATATGGTCCTGAGCTATCTTTAGCACAGATACTAACATCATACTCACTACATTCTAAATCAAGTCCCATACTTCCCATATCAACTGATAACAACTCTTTGATATCGCTTGGAAGATGAGCCATACCATGACCTACTTCTTCATATGTACTAAATAAAATTTTTGTTTTATTACTTAAAACAATTTCATGATCTTTAAAATATTTTAACAATCCAATAATTAATGCTACAGAAATTTTATCATCTAAGAATCTTGATTTAATAAAACCTGAATCAAGTATTTCAACTTTTGGATCAATCGCAATAATATCACCATTTCTGATTCCTAAGTTTTCAACATCTTCTTTAGAAAATACTCTCTCATCTAATCTAACATACATATTGTTTGCATCACGTTTACGGTTATTAGCATCTTCATAGACATGAACACTTGGAGATTTCGATAAGACAGTACCACGGTACTCTTTATTATCTCTCGTAATAATTGTGCAGTATTCACCATCATATGTATTTAATATTGGTCCTCCTAAGACTGTAAAGTTTAAAGTACCATCACTATTAATTGATCTTAGCATTAAACCTAGGGTATCAAGATGGGCACTAACCCCTCTTGTATAAGAATTATCTTTTCCTTCAATAGTTACAATTAGGTTTCCTTTTTGATCTTTTTCACTTTGATAACCAAGTTCATTAACAATTTTCTCTAAAGCAAAAACCGCATTATGTGTATAACCTGTTGGACTATTAATATTTAATATTTCCTGTGCAATATCTAAAACGTAATTTACATCAAAATCTTTCATTCACTTACCTCTTCCTTTAAGTCTTCTTTCTCTGTGGACTCAATGTTAACTGATTTATAGAATGTGATAATTCCATCATCTTGTAGTTTAACTAATACAGTTACGATTATTGGTACTAAGAATAAGCCAATAACACCAAAATACATCGTTCCGACGTACATACATATTAATGTTATTAGTGGATAAAGTCCAATTTGTTCTCCAACAATTCTTGGCTCTAAAATCTGTCTAATAACTGTTATTACAATGTACATTAGTATTAGTCCAACACTGACACCAATATTACCATTAAACATCTCAATGATTGCCCAAGGTACAATTACCGTACCAGTTCCTAAGATTGGCAGTATATCCACAATTGCTATTATTATTGAGATACCTACAGCATTATTAATTCCAATTAACTTTAATCCAATGATTGATTCAATAAATGTAATTGATAAAAGAATACCATAAGCTTTAATAAAGTTAACTATAACGGAAACTCCATTCTTTTGAATTCCTGTAAATAACTTATTTGCCCGACCAGAGAATTGAGCAGTTAAAAATTGGGTTATTTTCTCATAATCTAAAGTAATGAAGAAAGATGAGATTACTGAGAAGAAGAACGCTAAGAAAAAGCCTGGTATTTTTGTAATAATACTCGTTAAGAAGGCAATTGAGCTTGCTGAGAAGCTAGTTACAAATGTTTTTAATGAATCTAAGAATGAAGTCTCTAATTGTTCAATAAATACTACAACTTCCGGATCAATCTTATAAACAACTTCACCTAACCAACTTGTAAATGAATTTATTAACGGTTGTATTTCACTTGCGAAAATAATTGGGAATTGTTCAAACAAATTACTTAATATTGATACAACTTGGACTATGACTAAGAATAGTACAAATCCAATTAAAGCATAGAATAGTATTAAAATAACCAAGGAGACAAACTTATTATTTATCCTTGTTCTTTTCACAATTCTTCTAATTAATGGCTTTAATGAGAAGGCAATAATAAAGCCCAGTACAAATGGAAATAGTGTTTTTAGGAAATATTTAAAAAACACAAAAACTAATATCATAATAATCGAATAATAAGCAACATCAATTATAAACTCTCTTTTTCTTTCAGTATTCATATATATACACCTCTTGCTATCATTTTACTACTTTTTAAGTATTATTACACCTTACTATTTAGTAATATAAGCGAGGAAAATTTATTTTATACAATAAATGTAAAAAAGGGGTTTCCCCCTTTTTACTTTAATTATAGATTAGCTTCGATTAGTTGAACTACTTCATCCATTGTTGAACAGTTTAAAGCTTTCTCAGCAAGTTCTTGCATGTCACTGTAATTTAGTGACCTAATAACTTTACGTGCTTCTAGAACGCTTGTAGCAGACATAGAGAACTCATCTAAGCCCAATCCTAGTAGAACTGGTGCCGCAAGTGGATCTCCTGCCATTTCACCACACATACCTGCCCATTTACCTTCTTTATGTGCTCCATCAATTACAAGTTTGATTAAACGTAATAGAGATGGGTTTAATGGTTGGTATAAGTAAGAAACTTTTTCATTCATACGATCCGCTGCCATTGAGTATTGTACTAGGTCGTTTGTTCCAATTGAGAAGAAATCTGCAACTTTAGCAAATTGATCTGATAAGATTGCTGCTGCAGGAATTTCCATCATCATTCCTACTTCAATATCATCACTAACTTCAACACCTTCAGCAACTAATTTTTCAAACTCTTCATTGTATAATGCTTTCGCATCATTAAACTCATTAACTGTTGCTATCATTGGGAACATAATTCTTAACTTACCATAAACAGAAGCTCTAATTAATGCTCTTAATTGAGTTCTAAAGATATCAGTACGATCTAGACATAATCTAATTGCACGATATCCTAAGAATGGGTTCATTTCTTCTGGAAGTGGTAAGTAATCTAATTCTTTATCTCCACCAATATCAAGAGTACGAACAACAACTGGTTTGCCTTCCATTCTCTCTAAAACAATTTTATAAGCTTCAAATTGCTCTTCTTCAGTAGGTAAAGATTTACTTTCCATATATAGGAACTCTGTTCTATAAAGACCAACACCTTCTCCACCGTTTTCTAATACTGATAAAACGTCTTCGGCATTTCCAATATTACCCGCGATTTCAACTTGGTGTCCATCTAAAGTAATTGATTTTTCATCTTTTAGAACTTTTAAACTCTCTCTGTATTCTTCATAGTCTTCTGCTAACTTAATATATTTAGCTTTTGTACTATCATCAAAGTCAGTTAATACTTCACCACTAATAGCATCCATGATAATTTCTTGATCATGTTTTAGTGTTTCTAATACTCCACTAACACCAACAATAGCCGGAATTTCTAAACTTCTAGCCATAATTGCAGAGTGTGAAGTTCTACCTCCTATTTCAGTTACAAAGCCCTTTGTAAAGTTCTTATCTAACTGTGCAGTATCACTTGGAGTAAGGTCAAATGCAACTATAATAACCGGTTCATCAATTAGCGATAAATCAGGTATTTTAGCCCCCATTAAGTGAGCTTTGATTCGATATGTAACATCTTTAATGTCAGCAGCTCTCTCACGGAAATATTCGTCATCCATTGATTCAAACATTGTAATAAATGTGTTTGCAACACTATCTAATGCATATTCCGCATTAACTGAATCACTATTAATCATTGCCACGACTTGATCAATTAGTCCTGGGTCATTAGTAAATTCAAGGTGAGCATCGAAGATAGCAAGTTCTTCTTCTGATAACTTACCAACAGCTTTCGCTTGAATATTTCTAATATCTTCACGTGTTCTCTCTAATGCAGATTCAAATTTACTTAATTCTTCTTCACTATTCGCATCTAATTTTTCCACTTCTAAAACTGGGTGTTCTAGCATATAAACTTTAGCTTGAGCGTATCCAGATGAAGCAGCAATACCTTTTAACATATAATACCTCCTAAGTCTTTCTTAATATTATCACTTTTAAGAAGATACTTCAATAAGAAATATTTATGTAATATTTTCAATAAACTTATCTAAAGCAATATTTTTTAATCGATAGTAGGTTGATTTAGAATAATATGACATATACCAATCTCTAGACTCTCTTAGTACAAAATCATTATGTAGAATTCTTCTTGATTCTAAATCTAAGTTCTCAATAATATTTATGTAGTGATCATTATTTGTTTGTGCATATTCATTTCTCTCTTGCGTATGTATAAACCAACTAATTTCTCTACATTTACCTTTAAACAACTTTATCATCTTTTATCTTCCCTTCTTTGTTTTATAATTAACAAGATAAATCTAAATTACTACAAATCCGAATTAATTTCAACACTAAAGTTAGCGCTTTCTTATATATCAAGATTATGAAACAAAAAGAACACTATAGATGGTATTTTTAATTTGGAATAAAAGCATAATAAAAAGGATACACTTAGTAAATTTCTAAATGTATCCTTTAAGATCTATAAATTAATTTTCTTATGAAACATAAATTTTATCTTTATCAATTTTATACTCGTAAACTAACGATAATATGACTAATAGTAAATATACCATAACGAAGTCGATACTGCCTACCATAAAATCTCGGTAGAATATTTCTGTATAATTTGTATCTGGAAAATATGTAAAGACACGTAATACACTATCTAAAGATGTTAAGATCGCAAATGTAAATACAATATAAACCGCGATACGTTTAGCTTCAAACATATTATTCTTTACTAAAAATTCAACACTACGACCATCATCAAAAATCTCAACTCTTTTACTATCCAAATATGCGTATAGTACATAGAGTATACTTATCAAGATTATTAAAACCAATAGAGCTACTAAGTGTACATCTCCACCTTCTGCTCGATACTTATCAATAAACATAATATTACCACGCTCATCAATAAATCGCATATTAAAGTAGAATGAAACATAGAAGATATACCCGCAAAGAACTGTAAGTAGTCCTATTAGAGCAAGTTGTAGTTTTTTCATTTTATCACCTAAAGAATCCGAATACTGCCAAAGTTAGAAAATATATCACAAAGATTGCAAGTAATGCAATTGGTACAACAGTAGTTAGAGCTGCTAATATTAGAGCAAATAAGTCACCTTTTTCAAAGTTAGCTTCTTTTTTCTTTTTTAAAAACTCCTCTGTCTTACGTCGTTCCTCTGCCTTTTTTTCGTTATATCTATTTCTATCAAACAAATCAATTACCGCCTAATGGATAGTGACATGCAACATTGTGTCCTTCAGATATTTCTCTAAACTCTGGAACAACTGTACGACATTTCTCTGTAGCATATTTACATCTTGTATGGAATTTACATCCTGATGGTGGATTTACTGGTGATGGAACATCTCCATCTAATGGTTTAATTTGACCACGAGTTTCCACTTCAGTAGTAGGAATAGCTTCAAGTAATGCTTCCGTATACGGGTGAGCAGTAGCATTGAAGATATCTTCAGTTGATGCAAGTTCAACAATATCACCTAGGTACATAACAGCAATTCTATCAGATAAATATCTAACAACGCCTAGGTCATGTGAAATAAATAAGTATGTTAAACCACGATCTTCTTTTAATTCTTGCATTAAGTTAATAATTTGTGACTGAATTGATACGTCTAGCGCACTTACTGCCTCATCAGCAACAATAAACTTAGGGTTTACTGCTAATGCACGTGCAATACCAATACGTTGTCTTTGACCACCTGAGAATTCATGTGGATATCTATGCATCATATAAGGTTGAAGTCCTGATTCTTCCATTACTTGTGCAATGTAGTCAGTTAACTTCTGAGTATTTTTTCTATATAAACCATGCGCTACTAATGCTTCACCTATAATCTGAGCAACTGTCATACGCGGATCTAATGATGAGTAAGGATCTTGGAATATAATTTGTAAATCTACTCTTAATGACCTAATTTCAGGTTCTGTTAATCTTGTTAAGTCGATACCTGAGTCTTTTCTTGATTCATAATGTTCATATTTTTTATTTGAAACAGCTGTCTCACGAATTTTATCTAATTCTTTTTGAGTTGCTTCTAATGTAGCCTCTAAAGTTTTAATGTCTCCAGTTAAAGTTTTTATCTTTTCTTTTGATTTAACAACTTTACTAGAACTAGTATCTCCATCTTCTGCAAATGCTTCAACTAATAACTCTTCAGCTCTTAATTTTTTTGTATTAGCAATAATTGCCCCACGTGTTTCATACCATTTTAATACAGTTTTAGATGTTAATGACAGGTCTTCACTAAATACTAAACCACCAAAAATTTTAACAGTTGTATCAAAGAAGTCATCAATCTTTTTATCAACGATATCAAACTTAGCTTGAGCTTTTGCAACTTCTTTTGGATCTTGCGCTTTTTCAAGTTGAGCTTTTAGTTTTCTTCTATCAATACGGTTTGCTTCTAATGATTTCATATCTTTTTCTAAGTCTTTAATCGTCTTAAATACGTATGAAGGTGCAAGTTCTTCAAGAGTTTTACCATAGTAGTAAGTTGTTCCTGATGTTTCTTTATATAATTGAAGTAATACACGACCTAAAGTTGATTTTCCTGAACCAGATTCACCAACTAAACCAAGAGTCTCTCCTTGCATTATATCTAGGGTAACTCCATCATTTGCTTTTACATATGACGCTTCATTAAATAATGTTTTTGATGATACTTGGAAATATTTTTTAAGATCTTTTACTCTTACTAATGTTTCACTATGCTTCATTATTTCTCACGCCTTTCTCTGGGTAAAAACATCTAACTTTTTGATTTCCTTCAACTGTTACTAATTGAGGATGTTCATTACGACATTTATCAGTTGCATATTTACATCTTGGCGCAAATTTACAACCTTTTGGTAAATCTAGTGGATGTGGTACTGCACCTGGAATTGGATCTAGACGATCTGATCCTGTATCAATTCTTGGAATTGAGTGTAGTAATCCTTCAGTATATGGATGTTGAAATTTAGGTTTACCAAAAATTTCATCAACACTTGCATACTCAACTACTTCTCCACAGTACATAACAATAACATCATCCGCCATTTGATTTACTACTCCTAAATCGTGAGTGATAAATAGGATAGCAGTATTTTGCTCATGTTTTAAATCGTTCATTAACGATAAAATCTGAGCTTGGATTGTAACGTCTAAAGCAGTTGTTGGCTCATCCGCGATTAAGATTGACGGATTACAAGCTAAAGCCATAGCAATCATAACACGTTGTCTCATCCCACCAGATAACTGGTGTGGATAATTGTCAACGATTTCTGTCGGACGTGGGATTTTTACATCTCTTAATAGTTGTATTGATCTCTCACGCGCTTCTTTTTTACTCATATTTTGATGTAGCATAAGTGCTTCACCAATTTGTTTACCTATTTTAAATACTGGGTTTAAAGATGTCATTGGTTCTTGGAAGATAACTGATATTTCATTACCTCTAATAGAACGCATTCTTGCTTCTGTAACTTTTGTTAAATCTTCACCTTTATATAAGACTTCCCCTTCAGCAATTCTTCCAGGGTAGTCTAACAATCTGATTACTGACATTGATGTAACACTTTTTCCTGATCCTGATTCTCCAACAATTCCTAGTGTTTTTCCTGCCTCAACATGAAAATCTACACCATTAACTGCTTTTACAGTTCCAGCTTCTGTATCAAAGTAAGTATGTAAGTTTTTGACCTCTAATAATTTTTCGCCCATTATCCTAATACCTCCTCAGATTTTTTCTTAAAAGAAAAGAATTTTTTATCTTTTTGTGCTCTATTGAATTTAACGTTAGATTTTGGATCTACTGCATCGTTTAATCCTTCACCTACTAAGTTAATACCAATAACAAGTGTAACTAAGATAATACCTGGGAATACCCATAACCACCATTGTTCTTTCATGATAGTTGATGTTTTAGCTAAGTTTAATAGACGTCCCCAAGTTGGTGTCGGCTCTTGTACTGATAATCCTAAGAATGAAAGTGTTGCCTCTACCATGATAGCACCAATGAAAGTACTAATAGCTGATAAGATTACGTGTGCAATTACGTTTGGAATTAAGTGTCTAATAATTTGTTCACTAGGTCTAATTCCCATTGCTTTTGCAGCTAGCATAAATTCCTGTTCACGAAGTGACATAATTTGCGCTCTAATCATTCTTGCAAGCCCTGTCCATCCTGTAAACCCAATAAACATAATCATGATCATAAATCTTGTTTCACGCGGTAACTGGCTGAAAACAGCTTGTACAGTAACTGCAAGTGGAATTAATGGTAATGATGAAACAATTTCAGCAATACGCATAATAACGTTGTCTACACGACCACCATAGTATCCTGATAATCCACCAAATAAAACTCCAAGTGATGTTGATACTACAGTTGCAATTAACCCTACTTGAAGTGAAATAACTCCACCGTAGAATACACGAATAAAGTATGATCTACCACTACTATCAGTTCCAAATGGATACTTTAAGCTTGGTGGTAAGTTTTTATTAGCATGATCTAATGCTGATAAGTCATAATTTGTAACTCTAACATAGATTGCTGTAATAATTATTAATGTAATAATTGTACCTGCTAATGCAAGTCCGATAAGTGCAAGTTTATTTTTCTTAAATCTATCTAAGTAAATTTTGAAAGGCGAATCAACAGTTTCTTGTGAACCATTAACTTCTACTGTTTTATTGTTTTTCTTAATTTTTTTACTCACTTGAACCGCCTCCTACTCTTATTCTTGGATCAACTAGCGCATACGAGATATCGACAACTAAGTTTGAAATTAATTGTAATACCGCAAAGAATACTAACAATACCATTGTAACGTTAGCATCACGCATTGTAATTGATCTATTTAATAGCTGTCCAACCCCTGGGTAAACAAAGATTGCCTCAACTGTAATAGATCCACTAAATAATCCCGGAAGCATACTTCCGATAACTGTAACGATTGGTAAAAGTGCATTTCTAAATGCATGACGATAAATAACCGTCTTATCTTTCAATCCCTTAGCTCTTGCTGTACGAATATAATCTTGATTTAAAACTTCAAGCATTGAGTTTCTAACATAACGGAATAAACCAGGAAGTGATCCTAGTGTAACAACCGCAATTGGTAAAACCATATGCCACAACATATCCTTATAGATCATCCACTGAGTGGCATCTTTTGGAAGTTGTGTAGATATCATCCCGTTCATCGGGAACCATCCTAAGTTAATAACAAATATAAAGATTAATACCATCGCAAAAAAGAAACTTGGCATTGAGATACCAATTAGTGAAAAGATTGTCCAGAAGTTGTCGAAGAATGAACTTCTATCAACAGCAGCCTTAATACCAACAACAATAGCTACAACTATTGCAATAATGTATCCGATTAAGTTAACTCTAAAGGTATTTGATATAGCCGTTCCAATGTATGGTCCAATTGGCTTACCACCAGTAATAGTTGAATAACCGAAGTTACCTTGTAATAAATTCCATAACCATTTAAAAAATCTAACGATTATAGGTCCGTCTAACCCTAACTGCTCTCTAATAGCGTTGTATAGGTCTTGATCAAATGGTTTTTCAGGGTCCATCAACGCACTTGCCGGATCTCCTGGCATTTGCTGAATAATAACATATAAAATGAACGCGATCCCAATTGCTACCGGAATTAAATACAAGATTCTTTTAAATGTGTATCTTATCATTGGCATTGATTTAGATAGAAACCCTTTAAATCCACTATCTTTCTCTTTTTCCATAATACTACCTCCTAAAAACATTTAAAGGAATAGCCAATATCTCTATTGGCTAATCCTGACTTTAACTATTATATAATTTTTATACTACTTAGTCCAATGATTATTGAACTTTATTTCCGTAGTAGTGATCAATTAATATCGCGAACTCGATTGGCTCAATAATTACTTTAATACCAACTTCAGTTTCCATCTTGTTAGTACTTAAGTTTAGTGAGTCTGCCCAGTCCTGGCTACCAGCTGCAACACCGATAACTGCTTTAACTACTTCACCATCTACTTCTTTAGCATAAATACCATCTTTGCCTTTTTCCCATCCAGCGTCAGTCATTGCTGCGTTAGCTTTATCTACGTCTTTTCCGTAGTTAGTTAAGTTAGCTTCAACCCATCCTTCTGAGATTGACCAAGGAATATCTGCATCATATTCAGCATCTGATTGAACAAATGGTAATGAGTATGGTCCTTGTAATGTAACAGCGTATCCACCAGTGAATTCTTCAATGAACTCTTCACGGTCCATACCGAATGCAAATGCTTGTCTTACTTCTTTATAAGCCATTGGTCCAAAGTCTGTGTGGAATGATAAGTGTCCGTATCCGTGACGTGGGTATTCGTTGAAAGTAAATCCTTCAGAAGCTTTACCTTTAACTGGGTCGATCTTAGCACCTTGGATTTGTCCTGCTAATAGGTCAATTCCGCCTGTTAGTAAGTCATCTACGTCAGTTTCGTTAGCTGTACGTTTGTAAATTAAGTTAGCAATTTGAGGAGTTTTTCCACGGAAGTTTCCTTTGTATAGTGGGTTAACTTCAAATTTAACGTGTTGTCCTTCAACGTATTCAGTCATAACATATGGTCCTGAACCCATTGGTTTGTCAATTAATCTATTTTTAACATCTACTGCGTCAATTCCTTCTGGTGAGTAGTAGTGTTCAGCTAAGATGTATCTTAATTCAAATGAAGTCCAAGTTGAGAATTCTACTTCTTCAAAGTTAAATTCAACTGTGTAGTCATCTACTTTTTTGAAACCATCAAAGTCAGCTAATGCTGCATCTAATTTAGTCCAATCCCAAGTTACTGGAAGTGGGTTTCCTTTATCATCTTTTGCTTCTGGATCGTAGTCATCTGCAGTCATTGCTGCTTCAAATGCGTCCCATCCTTTGTAAGTTTGGTTTAAGTTAGCACGGTTTACAGATCCACCTGATTCAGCAAAGCTTGGTGAAGTGTAGAATAAGTAAGTATGCATAACGTCATCAGCAGTGAAAGGTTCACCATCTGACCAAACTACGTCTTGTTTTAATTTGAAAGTCCAAGTTTTTTGGTCTTCTGAAATTGTATAATCTTCAATCATGTGTGATTTTTCAGGTTCACCGTTTTCGTTTGATGCAAGTAATCCTGAACCGAATACTAATCTTCTAACGTCCTCGTCATATGAAGAGTTTCTCCATCCTGGTAAGAAATCCCCGTTCCAGTCACTTGAAACACCAATTGTAACTGTATCATTTGGAGAAGTAGCTTCTACGATTGAATCACGCCATTGCCATAATGGTCCTGTTTCAAAATCTTGAAGGTTATTCCCATTGTATAGATCATGGTACTGGTTAGCATATAATGGTAACTCAGGTAGTTCTTCGTTCCAAATTTGTACAAATTCTAAGTAAGCATCTTTGAATTTTGCTTGTTCCGTTGTCGGGTTAGAATTTTTCATAATATCTAACAGTTCATCTTGTCTTGGGTCATTAAATCTAACCGTGTTTGAGGATGTTCCTGTACCCCATTCTTGAATGTAGTCAGAGTGGTACTGGTAGAAGTTAGGTACGTTGTTAAAACTTGTTGCTAAAGCAAACGCGTGATACTTACGTCCGTTTTCTTCAGTTTTTAAACCGGCTCCTCCGCCACCACAAGCTACTAATACTAATGCAACTGCAATTAATGCAGTTAATCTTGCGATATTTTTTCTCATACTATTCCTCCTTGTGAATAAGAGCATTTCTGCTTACATAATATACTACACTTGATTTATGTAAATGTCAACAGTAAAATGACTTATTTACATAAATGTTATGAAAATATTTTCATTATGTAAATGATTTACATTTCACAAAGGTTTCACATCATTTAAAATGTCAGCTCATATTCACAAAGTAAAAAATTAACATATATAAAAGGACTAGCTTAAAAAGTCTAAGTTAATCCCTTTTGTTCATATAATCATTAATATAAATTATATTTTATTATGCATGTCTTCGCTTTCTTACTAATATTAATACTACAATTAAGAATACTGATATTAGAAGAGTTAAGGTATAAGTTAAAACATTTACTTTAATACCAGTATTTGGATGTTCGTTATCTTTTTCATCTACTATACTACTATCCTCACCATCATACTCAACTTCATCCTCAGTATCATAATCAACTTCATCCTCAGTATCTGGAAGGATTGGAGGTCGCTCTTCTTTAGTTTGCT
>CAYTTS010000022.1:14340-18479 GCA_964440875.1 uncultured Erysipelothrix sp.
TCAACTTCATCCTCAGTATCTGGAAGGATTGGAGGTCGCTCTTCTTTAGTTTGCTTATACTCGATATGATAGACATATTTCTTACCAGTAGTATCTAATTCTTCTTCTAAGTGTAAATAGACCACTTTTTCATATCCTTCAATATCTTGAGCCAAGACATTAAGTTCATGTCCAGTTTCAATACCTTTAATTGAGTCATAGCCTTTTAAACCATCATCAGCTATTAAATCAATATTGCGCTCATGTGAATGATTAATATCTTTATCTTCATTAACAATCGTCAAAGTATAATCAATTGAATCAAAAATCTCCTTGTCATGAGATTGTAGATCAACCTTAACTTCAACTTCATCATATATTATTCTTTCATACGTCACCTTAACATTCCATATTGTTAGACCGTATTGATCTTTTTCACTACTTAGTTCTACATTTGGAATTCGATAATGATCATATGATTTAGCCTCGATATCATAATAGTAATCGCGATTAAGATTATCTAACCATAGTAAATCTTTCAGAACACTTAAATCATCTTGTACATTTATATTTATTATCTGACGATCAACTTCTTCATCAGTTATTTTATTATAAGAGACTAACTCAAGTTCAAAATCAGTTCTAAGTGAATCTAAAGCTGGATCAATAACTAAGCTTTCAATCTTCATACGATCTTTAAATATTTTCGATTTAACACCAAGGCTTCTAGTTTCAGCTTTAACCTTATTCACACCATCAACAGTCGCTCCATAAGCAAATGAATTATACGCTTGCCATGTTGTGTTATGATACTCATCCAGAATCGCATCAAATGATACTTTAATTGACTCATTCATACCTAATACAATCGAGTTATCTATTATTACTCTAAAGGCACTAACATCCTCCATCGTATATCCTGATGCAATTAATTCTTCTTCACTCATCCAAATATCATTATTATTACGATCCCAATCATCATTTGTAAAATCATAGTCATATTCTTTCACAGTGAATTGAACTGTATATGCTGATTTTGGTATAGATTGAATAATTGAACCTGTTGTCGCATTTACTTTCTCAACTTTAAACTTACCATTCTCAAATAATCTTAAACCTGCATTTGAACCACGAAGATGATCTCTTAAGACACTACGATCTCCAACATTAGCCAAACGATTTATAAAGACAATATCCTTAACACCTGATCCTGTCTTATTAACATCTAAATACATCGAGAATGTTACTGGATCACTTGTATCATTAAGTGTAATAAAATGTGGAGCTGTTTTAGTTGAGGCTTTTATATTTTTATTATTTTTTGAAGTAACTTCTAACTTTCCATCAATTGACAGATTATCTAAAACATTTGCATTTTCCGTCGCTATTAAATAATGATACTTATCATCACCTAATTGAAAGTATTCTGGCAGTTGTCCATAACTAGGCTCAAAAGAATACAATCTTCGTTTATCATAATTATCATAAGATTTATATTCATTACTTGCGTAAAGCTTAGAATCAAAGAATGTGTATTTTTCAAGATCTTTAGGAATTAAATAAGCATCTACTGAGTAGACTTCATAAAATGCACTACGACTATTAGTTCTGACAGTAAACTGTTTCATACTTCCTGATGTTATATCAATATTTGTTTTCCAAATTAGTGTCGAATCTTCCTTATTAACTTGAACTTCATCTAAGTATGCTGGTAACACTTCATCTGCATAGCCGTCAAATGTTAAGCCATCAGGAAGTTCTAAAATAATTTCTGTTCTCGCTTTAAGTACCGGAGTGTTATTTAATCGAGAATTTCCTAATGAAACCTTCCAGGCAACGACATCACCAGGATTAATAAAGTCACTGTCTTTTACATTCTTATATGTAATTCCATTAGCTGAGACTTCAACAATTTGAGCTCTTACATCTAAGTATGGCGCAACAGCAGGTGTAAATAAGCCTACATTTACCTTTGTCTCATATCTAATATTTGTGTCAGTATCACTATACCAGTTATTATCCTCTTCATTATCATTAACAACTTTTATAGCAGAACTTACATTAACTCCTTGTGGAGAAAATAGCGTAAGCTCTTCACTTGTGTACATGGCTACTTTATTTACAACTGAACTATTGTAAGTATTATTGTAAAAGAGTTCTTCTTTAGCCTTCTCTTTATCTATTTTAGTTTCATAAATCAATGACATAGAATTATTTTGACCTGCTAATTCAATTGCATCTAAACTTATTTTCTTTTCAATACCATCTTCAATATATCCAAGAACACTTAAGCGTTGATACATTTTGTTATCAAGACGAACATTATCGATTTGATAAATAGCATCATAGGTGCTGCCATCTTTGTTATCGATTATCTTAATATCTTTACTCGTATCAACAAATTCATAATCCGCTAATAGATCTACAATCTTATTAACATCAAATGATTTAAAAGCAGTATTAAATGTCGTAACTTCATATTTTCTTCCTGTAATACCATCATTTAAAAGGTCAATGTTTTCATTTTTCAATACTTTTTTAGAGATCCAGGCAAAGGAATCATTTTGATTTAGTACTTGAACTTTTGATGATGAACTAATATATGTATTCGTCTCATCATCATTGTCTTGATACTTAGCATTTTCATCTTTAGAAACTAGACTACCACTCTTTGCAACAAGTTTATCTTTATCTTCAGTGTAGAATGCAACAGCTGTATTGATTACTTCTTCGCGTAATGATGGTGGATCAAATAAATCAAAATTATCATTTAAACTATCCACTAAGCCATCGTAAGTAATTTCGATACTATTAATAGGATTGTTAAGCCTTGAACCTTCAATTCCACCTGCTTGTTCAAATTTCTCATTGAACCTAATCTCAATAACATTTTTCTCTTTTGAGTACGTGCTTGTATACATAGTTTTAGGTATTTCTTCTACTTTAACAGAATACGTTTGGCCATCTGAATTTAGTATTGATGTTTTAGTATGTAACTTAATGCTATCTTCTATGTATGTTATATATTTAGGCATATAATCAATAACATTCTTAACATTAACTACTCGATTATTACGCGGTATGTAATTTGATAGTGTTACTTTATATTTAAGTTTGTCGCCATCTACTAAGCGATTAACATCTGGCATTCTACCATCAACACTCTCGCCCATAACTGATTTAATATTACTAATGATTCCAGCACTATCCGCATTATCATTTGTCGTCCAATAATTATGACCTCTTAATACTTGTGAGTTATCAGCAAAGAGCGTAAATTTATTTATTATAGACTCTTTAGATTTAGCAGTGTTGTTTAATCTCATTGTATAGTTCAACTGTAAAACTTCACCATCTTTAATAACATTATTACCTAAGTCAATATTGAACTGATTGTTATCTTCATCTAAAACAACGTTAATTTGATCAATATCAAATCCTTCTGGCATTATTAATTTACCACTACTATCTTTAGCAACTGATATGTTTAACAGTTTATTTTCATTTAATCCATACTTATTAAAAATCTCTTCACTTATATTATTTTTACCAGTAAATGGACTTAGATTTCCTGTATAAGTATCTGAAATCTTGATATTATTCCAATCCTCTAATGTATTATTTTTAAATGACAATGTATAAATAAGTACATCATTAATATATGGTTTTTCACCTAAATAAATACCGTTAGCATTGACTACGCTCTTATTTAGCACTAGAGGTCTTATTACTTCAGTTTCATTATCATTAGGTTTAACTTTCCAGTATTCACCATGGCTAATTAAACCATCTTTATCGAAGGCCTCAAAAATATTACCAATTGTTGCATTACTAACAAATCTATCATTAACATACATCGTATAGGTAAATACAACTTTTTCACCAGGCTTTAACTCTATTCCATCATCAGCAAAATTAATTGCTAATCTACTATTCGTATTATCACTTGATTCATTAATTTTAATACTAGTAATTTTCGGTTGATTCTCAGCTCTTTGTAAGACAGGGTTTAATGAAGAATCACTTGAGTCTTCAAGATACTCCCACATAACTAAGTTATTTTTTTATTTTCAAGATCAAGTTCATCAGATAAGTACTCGTTATCAATCTCTTTTGATGTACTATCATTATTTATAGTGTACTTATCTGAATAAGGAGAC
>CAYTTS010000023.1:0-13928 GCA_964440875.1 uncultured Erysipelothrix sp.
GACTAATGAGTATAAATAGTTGTTTATTAAGTGATATTGTGTTATATTATTAATGCTTTTAATCTAGGTCTTTGGAAATCCCAACCAGGACGTGGACTAAAAGGTCTATAGAAAGAAGAGGGACTAATTATGATTAGTAAAACAAGAAAACAAGAGTTAATTAAAGAGTATGCAATCCATGAAGGAGATACTGGTAGTGTTGAGGTACAAGTTGCTGTATTAACAGAAAACATTAAAAACTTAACAGATCACTTAAATACTCACAAGAAAGATTTCCACTCATTACGTGGTCTTCAAAAAATGGTAGGACGTAGAAGAAAACTTCTTGCTTACTTAAGAGATAGTGACGTAGATCGTTACCGTACTTTAATTACAAGTTTAGGATTAAGAAAATAATTCAAAAAATAGCTACTTACGTAGCTTTTTTAAATTAATGGAGAGAAAATGAAAAAACAATTTATTAGAAGATTATTTTTGGTTGTACTAGGCCAAGTTATTATAAGTGCTGGTATTACCTTGATGTTATTTATTAACTTAGGGGCAGACCCACTAGGTGTCTTTCATACTGGAGTTGCTAACATCTTAAATATTAGTTTTGCGAAGGCGATTCTACTTGAAAATCTCTTTGTTGTAATAATTGTATATTTCATAGATAAAAAATATATAAATATCGCAACTATTATAACTTTATTTGTAGTGAGTTTAACAACTGGCTACTTCGATAGTCTATATAACTTTATCTTTCCAAGTGAAATGAGTTTTATATTTAGAGTTGTTGTCTTACTGCTGGCGTGCTTTATATTAGCAGTTGGATTAAACTTTTATGTATTACCTAAACTTGGAGTTGGGGCAATGGATATCCCAGTTGAAATGTTAGTTGATAAAAAAGGCTATATTTATCAAAGAGTTAAGGTATTAACAGATTTAATGTTTCTAGTTGCTGGCTACTTTTTAGGCGGAGTAGTAGGTATTGGAACAGTGATCTCAGCATTTGCTGTTGGTCCATTTATACAAATTACTCGTAAATTTATGAGTGAACCAATTAAAAACTTTATCGAAAACTAAGAACAAGACTTTTGTTCTTTTTTTATTTATAAAGAAGATTGTAAGTATTTTAAAGTCTAAATAATTGTTACTTATAGTTCGAATTTTCATGAAAATAAAATCATGCTTCCATTTTCGACAAAAATTTGCTATAATATATATTATTGTGACGCCCTTAAGGAGTGGTACTATGAAATTAAGAGTTTTAAGAACTTTAGCTGAGTACGAATATGATATTCTGCCGATTTTTCTCTATAACGCAATACCTCAAGATAATGAAGAGGATTTACTGGATATTTCAGTAATTAGAGAAGAGAGATTTAATAAGTATATTGATAAGTTTGGTAAAGAAGATGATTATGCGCTTGTCTGGGAAAAAGATGGACAAATCGCAGGATTAGCTTGGACAAGATTATTTGATGAGTCTAATAAAGGCTTCGGATATGTGTCAGATGATACCTTGGAATTAACAGTTTCAATCTTACCTGGCTATAATGTTCAAAAAATTAGCGCGGAGTTAATTGAAGTTATTAGTAATGAGTTAAGAATAAGAGATTACAAGAGAGTATCAGTAAGTGTATCAGAAAATGATGAACTGCTGGATGTTTACAAAAAGTATGATTTTATAGAAAAAGAAAAACAAGAAGATAATAGAGTCTTGTTAGTGAAAGAATTAAACTAGTTAGAATATTAATCTAACTTTTTTTATAGGAGAGACTATGTTAAATAATATTAAAGACTTAATAGCTAATTATCAAATAAGAAAGACTTATGATCAAAAGAGTGATTTTATAGCTTGGTATAAAGAACGGGTAGCTGATTTAGGCTATGATTTAAAGATTGAGAAAACAAATAAGAGTCGAAACTTAGTTATTGGTGATTTAGAAAATGCTGATGTAGTTTTTACTGCCCACTATGATACTCAGCCAAATTCAATTATTCCAATTGTGACTTATGTTTCAAATATATTTACTTATATTATTAGTCAGATATTATCGTTGTGGCCAATACTACTATATTTATTTGTATTAAATCGCTACATACTATTCAGTGATTTTGCCTTAAATCTATATCCACTTTTATACATAGCATTACTTCTAACGTCTTTACTAATTCCATTATTACTCCTATTTCAAATGAGTTTTGGTTTTGCTAATAAGCATACTTTAAATGATAATACATCAGGTGTTGCGACTATACTACACATATTAGAAAATTTGGATGATAATAGATCCAAGGTTGCTTTCATATTATTTGATGATGAAGAGAAGGGCTTAGTTGGATCATCATTTATTAAGAATAAATATAATAAGACTATTCAAAAGACTTTACTAATTAACTTTGATTGTGTTGGTGATGGCAGTGATTATCTTTTTGTTACTAAAAAAGCTGTTAGAGAAAGTTCTTATTACAATAGTTTAAGCGAACTACTTACAACAACAGCTAAGCCAAGTCATTTAAAACGTGCACTGGTAGTACCATATATGTCTGATCAATTATGGTTTAAAGAGAGTATTGGCGTTGTTAGTGTTAAAAGAAGGACATTCTTAGGCTACTACTTAAATCGCATTCATACGCGTAAGGATACGATCTTTCAATATGAAAATATTGAAGACTTAAGTAGGCTTAGTATAGAGTTAATTAAGTATTTATAGTATAATTTCACTAAGGGATAGAGGTAGATTATGGGACATAACGAAGATATTATTATAATTAGTGGTATGAGTGGATCAGGTAAGAGTACTGCCATAAAAGCATTAGAAGATATTGGATACTTTTGTGTAGATAACTTTCCGCCAGAACTTGTAAAATATTTAGCTAACTATATTTCAGATAATAAGATGAAATATAATAAAATGGCTATTACAGTTGATACTAGAAGTATTCAATCAATGGATGATTATGTAAAAGTAATTGATGAACTAAAAGCACTAGATGTTGATTACAATGCACTATTTTTAGATAGTGATAATGAAACTTTACTAAAACGTTATAAGGAAACAAGAAGACTGCATCCATTTATGGATGAGAGTGATCTTGATTTAGAAAAGTCTATTGTCAAAGAAAGAGTTTTAATGGATAAGATTAAGGCTGAAAGTCATAACGTAATTGATACTAGTCTACTTGGTGCAGGTGAGCTAAAACAACGTATTAAAAACTTATACTCTAAAGACAATGATGGAAAATTAAAGGTTAATCTAATATCATTTGGCTTTAAGTATGGAATCTTACAAGATGCCGATTTGGTCTTTGATGTTAGATGTTTAACAAATCCATACTATGTAAAAGAGTTAAGAGAGAAAACTGGTAATGATCAAGATGTAAGAGACTATGTAATGGACTCAAATGAAGCAGTTGGATTATTTAAACATATAAAAGATTATCTTGAGTTTTCAATACCTTTATATAATTTAGAAGGTAAATCACAGTTAATAGTAGGAATTGCCTGTACTGGTGGTAAACATCGTTCAGTTACATTTGCTAATCTTTTAGCTAAAGAACTTAAGGCAGATAATACAGTTATTACAGTTGAGCATAGAGATATTAAAAAAATATAGATTAAGAAGGTATTGATTAATTTCAATACCTTTTTCTTTAAGTTAAAAAAAGCATCAAACTTTTAGGTTTGATGCTTTAATATTATTTAAATGTTGGAACAATTTCTTTTTTCAGAACATCGATAATACCTAATTCACTCATCTTGTACTTAGGGATAACGATTAATGCCATTGCCACAATTCTTAATAGTGGGTTAGATAGTTCAACTAAACCAAGTTGTCTATTTACTTCTTTCATTCTATTAGCTTCAGCCGCTAATGTTACTGCATCTTTAGTAGACATAATTCCACCAACTGCCAACTCTAATGTATAAAGAATTTCATTGTCTAATACACCTGTTTGTCCGCCTCCAACACGAATTAGCTCTTCTGCTGCTAATAGTGCATTTTCAGGAGTATCGTATACTACCGTTAAGTTATGTGAGTCATGTGAGACAGTAGATGCTAATGTACCCTTATCTGTACCAAAGTTTCTAATAATACCTAGACCAACTTTATCTTGGTTGTGGTGACGGTTAATAACAGCCACAAATTTTAAGTTAGTATCGTGTGAGATGTCGATTTTTCCATCTACAATAGGTAGTACTTCACTTGTAATCTCTGTTAGTGATACTGTTGCTTTTGGGAAGTTAATAATATTTACTTCAACTTCATCTACTCTTCCTTCAACATCAATGATAAAGTCACTTAAGCTTAAATCTTTAGTTGATACAGAGTTTCTTGTTTCAATTTCAAATTCGGTTACTGGTATTTCTTTTACTAATTTATTATCTTGTGCAACAAGTTCTCCTTCAAAGAATACTTTGCTAGGTTGAATGTTGTTTAAATCTTCTACAAGTAACATATCTGCGATAAATCCAGGTGCAATTGCCCCTAAATCATCAGCTTTAATTTCACGTGCCGTATTATAAGTTGCTGATCTAATTGCGTCAACTGGATGTAGTCCAGCTTCAATTGCAACATTTACTACATCATTCATATGACCAATATTTAAGATTTCATCACTTTCTCTATCGTCAGTACATAAGCATAAGTGATCATAGTATCTAATACCATCTATTCCTTCAACGATATCTTTAACGTTTAAGGCTAATGAACTTTCACGAGCATCAACATACATACCTTTTCTAATCTTATCTAAAGCTTCACTTCCAACACGTGTCTCATGACATGTAGTTGGTCCACCAATTGTATAAGCAGAAAGATTTCTTCCAGTAACTCCTGGTGCATGTCCTTGAATGTATAAGCCAAGCTTCTCAACTACTTCAATAATATCTAACATACGATCATCACCATCAATTACTCCAACGAAGTCCATAACTTCAGCTAGTCCAATTACACGGTCATACTCTGCAATTTCAGAAATTTGTTCAGGTCTAAATTCAGCACCAGCAAATTCTAAATCTAATACTGAAGGTACACATGATGGAATATCAACTAATTGTCTTTGTGGTAAACCTTCACTGTTATCTAACATATACTTAACACCTTCAACCCCATAGACATTAGCAATCTCATGTGGATCGGTAATAACTGTTGTTGTACCGTGTGGTAGTGATGCTGCCGCGAAGTTTCTTGGTATCATCATACTAGATTCAATATGTACGTGAGCATCAATTAAACCTGGGATTAAGTATTGATTGTTTCCATCAATAATATTATCAACTTTATCTAAGCCATAGTCTAAGTCTTTATCTTCTACATGAACGATAAATCCATCTTTAACAAATACTGTTGCTGGATAAATTTCTCCAGTAATTGTATTTACTAATTGAATATTAGTAATTGCTAAATCACTATTAATTTTACCTAATGCTGCTTGTAGTAATACTTTTTTATTTTTTTCTTTTAATTTCATAAGTCTCTCCTTATACTAATCCTGATGTTGCGAAGTAAATTACAAGTGGTATTGCAAGTATGTACATTCCAATATGTACTTCTTTTGCTCTTCCTGTAAATACTTTAATTAAGATATCAGAAATAATTCCTGCTGATAATCCACTAGCGATTGATCCTGTAAAGATTGTAAACATAATCATAACGAATGGTCCAAAGGCATCACCAAAGTTTGAGAAGTCAATGTCTTTAAATCCTTGAATCATTAAGAATCCAACAAATATTAAGGCAGGTCCTGTTGCTGCATCTGGAATAATTACAAATAGTGGGGCAAAGAATGCTGATAAGAAGAATAGAATTGATACGACAACACTTGTAAATCCAGTCTTTCCTCCAACCTCAACACCGGCACTTGATTCAACGAATGTAGTAATAGTAGTACATCCTGCCATTGCTCCAACACATGTTCCAACTGCATCAACCATAAATGGTTTATCAATATCTGGAAGGTCTCCATTTTCATCTAACATTCCCGCTTTAGCACCAACACCTAAGACAGTACCTAAAGTCGAGAAGAAATCTCCAAAGAATGCGACAAACATTAATATAATACCTTGAGAAGTTAAGATTTGTGAGAAGTCAAAGTTAAAGGCAATATTTGAAACTGTTGAAACATCTGGAACACTAAATAATGTTTCTGGAACTTGTGTAACACCTAAAGGAATACCAATTAGTGTAATTGCGACAATACCAAATAAGATAGCTCCCTTAACTTTATACGCTGTTAAGACACCAATTAAGATTAAACCGGCAACAGCAAGTAATATTGCTGGCTCTCTAAAGTTTCCAAGACCAATACCATTAGTAAAGTTTCCAATACCTGAGTTTTTAAAACCTAAGTAAGTAATAAAGAATCCAATAGCAGAACTAATTGATATCTTTATGTTTTTAGGTATCATCTTCACGATAACATCTCTAATACCAAAGATCGTTAATAACAAGAACACAACTCCTGATGTTAGTGTCATTGCCATAGCTGATCCAAATGAGATCGTACCACTTTGAATTAATGCACCAAACATAAAGTTTGACCCCATCCCTGTAGATAGAGCAAACGGCATATTTGTATACATAGCCATTAGTAATGTGATTATTCCACTTACAATAGCGACCATTATTAAAATTGCTTCCTTAGTAATTAAAACCCCGTTAACATCAACGACACTAGCTCCCTGAAAGCCAACGATTGCTGATGGTTGTACAGCAAGTACATACGCCATTGTCATAAATGTTGTAATACCTGCTAAGGTTTCTATTTTAAAGTTTGTTTCGTTTTCTTCAAACTTAAAGAAACGCGATAAAACTCCAGTATCACTGAAGCTTAAAAGACTTTTGATTTTTTGCATGATTTCCTCCTATTAATTATCAAAGCTATATCAATAACTATCAAATGATAAGTAACAGGATTATCATTGTAATTTGTTTTCGGCAAATTGTAGAGACTGTCGACCATATTACGACAATAAATGATAATTATTGATGACTAGACTATAACATATTTAAATTAATAAAAAAAGGGAGATTATCATAAGTGAGATACTATAACCTTACAAGATTACAAAAAACTAAAAATGATAATTAAAGAGTGTTTAATAAATAATTGGATATCATACCAATATTTATTTGATAAAAGGTAATTAATTAGATATTATTAATACTATATGTGTACTTTATAGGAAGAGGATGATTAAATGATTAATTATGATTGGGTTGATATACATAAAGAGCTAGCTGAGCGATTACTCGACTTTAAAGAAGATAGAAGTGAATTAGTTTCAATAGTTAAGGAAGCTTATACTATTGCCGGATTTAAAATGCCTAAATTAGCTAATGAAGGAGAATTTGATGATATCGATCCTTTTAGTTTTTATGCTTTATTTCATAAATCAATTGCTCTAGAATCAAAAATAAATATTTTAAATGCTTTTAAAGACTTGTTATCATTAAACTCAAAAGTTCCAAGTTCATTTGATGGTGTACCGATAATGAATAATCAAAATGCTACTTATTATCAGTTTGATGAAGAGCGACTTCCAGGTATAAATAAACTTTGGGATATTTTTGAATCTTCCTTAAATTATTCAAAAGATCAATCAAAAGAGAATGAGAAAATATTTGTTGAAAACTTCAATAAATTTCATGATATGAAAGGTAATAAAAGAAGTAAAGTTACAATTGCATTATTTTGGATAAATCCAGAGTTCTATATTAGCTTAGATAATCCGACTTTAGACTATATTGAAAATGGTGGAGATATAAATGCTGATATAGTAGAAATGTTACCTGATATTGCCAATGGAATAAGTGGAGAAGATTATCTGATCATAATGAAAATGCTCAAAGATGCAATTAATAATCAAGAGATTGACGTAGACTCCTTCTTGGATTTATCAACAAAAGCATGGGAGTATGCTAATGAAAATCAAAGTCAAAAAGTTTTAATGAATACTTATAATTTATTATTAAATATAAGTAAAGGTGACACTACTAAACAAGTGGATTTTTATACTACTGATAAGATAAAAAATAATAACTCGAGATTTAAAAGTATTCGCTATAATGATGTAATTATTGAAACATCAAAACATGAAATAACAGAAACAGGTATTAAACAACTTATAGAACTATTAAGTGTAGAGTTTGATGATATGTTTATTGAACATGAGTATATGTTTAATGATTTAATAAAGTTAAATCAAGGCCAAAAGCTAATGCGATTAGCCTTCTTTGAAAGTAAAGAAAAATTGTTTGAATATGCAAAAACAATAACAAATAGTGTTGTAAATAGTAGAGCAGCAGTTAATTACTCTAAAAATATAAATGTCGCTGGAACTGATTACTATTATCGTTTAAATGAGATTGCCGATTATATTTCACTTTTAGTTGGTCTTATTAATAAATTTGGTGATGATGAGGATAAGATAATTGTTGAAATAGAAAAAGACAAATATAAAGAAGTTGATAAAACTCGTCAATATTGGGTATACTCACCAGGTAGTAAGGCTCGTCTGTTTGATAAGTTTGTTGAAGAATCTGTTATGGCTATCGCTTGGGATGAACTTGGTGATTTAAGTAATTATGATGATAGAGATAAGATTGAAAGTAGTTTAGTAGAAATTTACAATCTATCAAAGCGTCCTTACAATGATTCAAAAGCACTTGATGATTTCTATCGTGTTATGAATGTTGGTGATATTGTATATGCTAAGGAAGGAAATAAGGTTTTAGTTGGTAGAGGAGAAGTTGTTGGTGATTATTATTTCGATGATAGTCATGATGAGTATAAACATCGAAGAAAAATAAAGTGGACACATATTGGTAGTTGGGACTTAAGAAGTCCAGTTGCTAATAAGGTCTTAACTGATTTTTCAACATACTATGATTGGTTAGGATATGCGGAAGCGTTAATTACGGGAGATAATATGATTGAGAATAACAATGAAGAGCTGGAATTTATTTCATGGCTTTCTGAACAAGTTAATGCTTATAATCAAGAACTTGATCCAAAGACAGTTGCTGCGATTAAAAATTGTCTAATAGACATTAGTAACTACTTCAATGAAGACATCTTTATGATGACAAGTATTGATCTTGTTAAGGAGTTACAAGAAGAAGTAAATGAGAGTAAAGACTATACTCGATATTCTGGGACTAAGAATACTGCTTTTAACTATTATATGAAATATTTAGAAACTAAACCTACTTTAAATTTAACGAAGAAATATAACATTAATGACTTTTTAGCAGAGGTCTTTATGGATAAAGAGAAGGTAGATGTTATTCAGTCTGTTTTAAGAAATAAAAAGAATTTAATCCTTAAAGGGGCACCAGGTGTTGGTAAAACCTTTATCGCAGATCGCTTGGCTTACTTATTGATGGGTGAGAAGGATGAGAGTCGAGTTCAGATGGTTCAATTTCACCAAAGCTATAGTTATGAGGATTTCATTGAAGGTTATCGACCTAAGGTTGAACAAGAAGGTTTTGAATTGAAGCAGGGACCATTTATTAAGTTTTGTCGTAAAGCTGAACGAGATAAAAATCGTGACTATTTCTTTATCATAGATGAAATCAACCGTGGAAATCTAAGTAAGATTTTTGGTGAATTGTTAATGTTAATTGAAACTGACAAACGTGATAAAAAAATTAACTTATTATATTCAAATGAGAAGTTTTCCGTACCAAGTAATGTTCATATTATTGGAATGATGAATACGGCAGATAGAAGTTTAGCACTGCTTGACTATGCGCTAAGACGTCGATTCTCATTTATTGATTTAAAACCTGCATTTAACAATAGTGGCTTTTTAAATTATGTTGATGATAAAGCTAATAATGAGTTATTAAAGTTAATTTTAGATGAAGTTAGAGATTTAAATAAACTTATCAAGGAAGACTTAGGTGCTGGCTTTGAGATTGGACATAGTTATTTCATCGATGATAGTTTAAATGTAAATATAAATCAAAGAGTTTCAGAGATTGTTGAGTTTGAAATTATACCTTTAATTGAGGAATATTGGTTTGATGAAGAACTTGTTGCGAAGGAGAGAATCAATAAGTTTAGAGAGCTTTTAAATGCTATCTAAGACTACAATACCAATAAGAAATATATTCTATATGCTTGCTTATTCGCATAAGGAACTTAAAGAGCGTGAGTACACAAGGGTTGGTAGTGAGAGTTTTGATAATGTTTTAGACTTATACTCCACAATACTTTTAATATCTGTCTCTAGGCTTTTAAAAGGTGGTCTTATTAAAGATTACATTTCTCTTGAAGAAGATCTCTTCGTCATTAAAGGGAAGTTAAACTTAAATAAAACTATTTCAAGAAATACCTTGTATAATAAGAAAATAGTTGTTGACTATGATGAGTACTCAACGAATATATTATTTAATAAAATAATAAAGTCAACACTTATAAAACTTAGTAGATCCAAAGAAATAAGTGTAGAGAAAAGAAGATCACTAAAAAAGTTAATTCCATACTTTACTGACATTGATGAAATTATTTTATCAGCAATTAAATGGCATGATATTACATTTAACAATAATTCATATAGGTATCGATTTACACTTAAAATCTGTGAATATATATTTAAAGAATTAATCATAAATGATGAAGATGATCTTCTTTCAAAAGAGCTATATGATGAGAGAAGATTGTCGAATATATATGAAAACTTCGTATTAAATTTCTATAAACAAGAAACAAGTTATCATGTATCTAGTCCTCAAATTAAATGGAAAGTAGAGGAAGATGTAAATAATAATCTTCCGATAATGCAGACTGATATTGTTGTCAAGAAAGAGGATAGAATAATTATCATCGATACAAAGTTCTATACTAAGAATATGTTAAAGCGTAGTGAGACTAGTAAAGAGAAACATATTTCAAACAACCTCTATCAAATCTTCACATATGTTAATAATTATGTTTCTGATTTTGAAGATAGCAGTATTGAGGGGATTCTCTTATATGCAAAAACAGATGAAGAAATACAAGCTAATGATAGATATCTTATAAATGATAATAAAATAAGTATCCTTAATCTAGATCTAAATGAGGATTTTGAGTCTATTAAAGAAAATCTGTTTAAAGTAATAAGATAAAATATAGTAATAAAAATATTTAGCAGTTAAGCTTAACTTGAAAATAAAGCTTAAATTTGCTATAATGTAACTACCATAAAGAGAAGGCGAGAGACAAGCTCAATGACCCTTCAGCAACCTGCCAAGAGGTAAGGTGCTAAAGCTTGAATGGATGGGGTAAATATTCTGACTAAGGTCCCATCTATTGATGGGGCTTTTTATATGGTTAGAAAAGAGGTCTATATGAGACTATTAAATTGGTTAAACTCATATGAGTTTCAAGTGGATGATGAAAGTATAAAGCGAGATATTGATAAAAGGTATCTTGTTGAATTGATTGATGATGAATTAATTATTCATTTAAGAGCTGTCGGCAATCAAGTTAATGATCCAAAGCTAATTGAAAGATTGCTTATTGAGTATCATGACTATATCAATAGGAGTATTCATCATGGTGATACATTGGATCATAAAAAAGTGAAGTCAAAGATAAAATCTTATCCTAGTGAAATATTAGAGACGGATACTAATGATACTTTTGTCGAAAGTGACATTGATAAAGCTAATGATTCTTATGTATATAAATTATATAAGTTAAAAACTTTAAATGATGATGGAGATCTGTTGTCAATTAGCTCAAATTACGATGATATTCACAATACTTATAGAGAGTATATTAAATGGTACTTTTTAACAGGTACTGGTAGAAATATTTTATTTGATCATCGTGATTATTCAGATAATCTTGAAATGTTAGGTGTTGAAGTTATCAGAGGCAAGAGTAAAGGGGCTAAAAATTACTATAAGATAGTAAAAGAAAAGCTGTGATTTAAGGAGGACTTAGTCCTCCTTTTTGCTTGTAAAAATATTAGAGTGGATAATTTGCTATAATGGAGGAGTAGTCAGCAAAAGCTGATGAAGCGATAAATCTTTAGAAACTTTATAAGAAAATCATTGTGATTTCTTTTTTTGCTTTCTAAAAATTAAGAAAGAAGGAATATTATGCTTTTATACGATCAAGAGGAAATAGATAAGGTTCAAAGTAACCAACTATATATTTTAAAAGAATTTGCAGAATTTTGTGATAAACATGAGATAGATTATACATTAGATTATGGAACGATGTTAGGTGCAGTAAGAGAGAAGGGCTTCATCCCTTGGGATGATGATGTCGATGTTGCGATGTTAAGAAGTGATTATGATAGATTTTTAGAGTTGGCAGGAAATAACCTAAACTCAGAATTATTCATTCAAAACTATAATAGTGATCCAGGCTTTATTCATGCCTTTAGTAGAATAAGATTAAATGGATCTTTGGCACTACAAGAAGATTGGAAAAACTTAGATTGTCACCATGGTATCTTCATTGATATTTTTCCATATGATACAATTCCAACAGATAAGCGCAAAAGGATTGAACATCAATACTTAATACATATTATTCAAGAAGCTAAACTTTATCGAGTGAAGATGTTAGGTGAGGCTGAGTTTGATAAGAGTAAAACATTGCAAGAGAGCCCACTTTCACTTTTAACATTAGAGAGACTAAATATTTACCATACCCAAATAATTACTAAATATAATAATGGTTTTACTGCTAACGATGATGTAACACATATGACGCAAGGATTTAAATCATACTTGGAATTTCAAAGGACAGTTGATGAGCATCGAGATACTAAAACAATAAAGTTTGAAGATGATACTTATCCGATACCTAAGGCCTTCGATAAGTTATTATCAAATGTTTATAATGACTATATGTCTTATCCTCCAAAAGAGGATAGAGCACCACATCATGGTGTAATTAAGTATGAAACAAGAGATATCTAAAAGTTAAATAGTTTTTAATTGTTAATTAATCTATGAAGTATAAATTTAATTGACATCTATAGTGTGAAAAGAAGAATTAATGTCTGGAATTCATTTTTTAAGTAAAAAATAAATTAAAGATTTAGTTCTTTTTCTTTTCATTATCGTGAAAACGCTTCCTTTACTTATGAAATTATGTAAATTTATTATAAACTCTGATTAAGATTTTTTTATATGTGAAATAAGCTATAGTTAAAGGATAAATGCTCCGTTGTGAAAATAACGTTATATATAACAAAGCTTAAGTTAATTAATTAACAATCTCAATTGATTATAAATATTAATTACAAATGAAAGAAATCACGTTTACATTCATAAATCAAATTTAATGCTCCTTGACTATACTTGCAAATAGGTTTATGGTAGTGTTAGCACTTACAGAATGTAGGTTGAAGGGAGAATTATGAAAGACTTTAAATTAGTAGGAATGCCTTTACCATTATTTATAATTGTATCGGTAGTTGTCCTTGCAGGGGCATACACAGGTTATATACCTTATGGAATGGTTGGTGCCTTTGCGGTACTGATAGTACTTGGTGCAGTTCTAGGAGTTATTGGGGATAATACTCCTATCGTTAAAACGTTTTTAGGTGGAGGGGCTATCGTAATTATATTTGGATCAGCTGCTCTTGTTTATTTTGGTTTATTACCAGAAAAAGTTACAATGATGGTTAAAGTATTTATGGAATCTGGAAATATTATGAATGGTGACACTATCGTTGGATTTAAAACTGGATTCTTAGATTTCTATATCGCTGCTTTAATTACAGGTAGTATATTAGGAATGAGCCGTAAATTATTAATTGATGCAGCGGTAAGATATATTCCAGCAATCTTAGGTGGAGTAGTTGTTGCCTTAGCTTTTGTTGGAATAGCTGGTCTTTTAACAGGTTATGGTGCTAAAGAAGCAATCGTTTATGTAGGTATCCCAATAATGGGTGGTGGAATGGGTGCAGGTGCTGTTCCAATAGC
>CAYTTS010000023.1:14028-18135 GCA_964440875.1 uncultured Erysipelothrix sp.
TTTATGATCCTTGGTGTAATTATTTCTAAAGTAATTCCTGGTGGAATTCACTTCTACGCTTGGATGATTATTAGTGTTGGTGTTGTTAAAGGTTTCGGAATTATGCCACGTGATATTGAACTAGCAGCGCAAAAATGGTACCAATTTGTGGCAGGCAACTTTACATTTGCACTACTTGCAGGAATTGGTATTGCATATACTGATTTAGGTGAAGTTATTAACGCCTTCTCATTAATGTACTTACTTCTTGTAATTGTTACAGTAGCAGGTGCAGTAGTTGGTACAATGTTAGTAGGACGCTTAATGGGCTTCTATGAAATCGAAGTTGCTATTACAGCAGGTCTTTGTATGGCTAATATGGGTGGAACTGGGGATGTTGCGGTACTTAGTGCATCAGATCGAATGGAATTAATGCCATTTGCTCAGATTTCATCACGTATCGGTGGAACAATTATTATTCTACTTGCAACAGGTCTTGCAAGTGTATTCTTTTAGAGAGAGGAAGATATTAAATGTCAAAACATTCAGTAGCATTAGATGCACATGAAAAATGGAAAGGTAAGATTGAAACTACCTTAAAAGAGCCGATCAATGATCGTGAAGCTCTAGGTGTTGCTTATACTCCAGGAGTTGCAGAACCATGCTTAGAAATAGCTAAAAATAAAGATGATGTATATAAGTATACTTGGAAAGGTAATACAGTTGCAGTAATCTCAGATGGAACAGCGGTACTTGGTCTAGGAGATATTGGACCTGAGGCAAGTCTTCCAGTTATGGAAGGTAAATGTTGTTTATTAAAACAATTTGCTAATGTTGATGCAGTACCAGTTATTCTAGATACAAAAGATACTGAAGAAATTATTGCAATCGTAAAAGCAATTGCACCAACTTATGGTGGAATTAACTTAGAGGATATTAGTTCTCCAAGATGTGTTGAAATTGAACGTCGTTTAATTAATGAATTAGATATACCGGTATTCCATGATGATCAACATGGTACTGCGATTGTAGTTACTGCTGGTATTATAAATGCTTTAAAATTAGTTAATAAAAAAGCTGAAGATTGTAATGTAGTAGTTTCAGGAACTGGAGCTGCAGGTCACTCAATTATTAGAATGTTATCAAGTATGGGATTCAATGATATCTTAGGATTTAATAAATCTGGAGTTGTTATTGCTGAAGATGTTGATAAGTATGATGCAGTTACTGCTGAATTAGTTGAGATTACAAATAAAGATCACCAAAGACTTACAATGAATGAAGCTCTTAAAGAAGCTGATATATTTATTGGAGTTTCAGCGGCAAACTTAGTTTCTGTTGAAATGGTTGAATCAATGAGAGATGATGCGATTGTATTTGCTATGGCAAATCCAGTACCAGAAATTTCTTACTTAGATGCTAAAGAAGGTGGAGCACGTGTTGTTGGTACAGGTAGATCAGACTTCCCTAACCAAATAAATAACGTTTTAGCTTTCCCAGGATTATTTAGAGGAGCACTAGATTGTAGAGCTACTAAAATTACTGAAGAAATGAAATTAGCTGCTGCAGAGGGAATCGCTTCACTAGTAAGTGAAGATGAATTAACTGAAGAGTATGTAGTACCTGATGTCTTTGATGAAAGAGTAGCAGATACTGTTGCTAAATCGGTAATGAAAGTTGCAAGAGAAATCGGTGTGGCAAAACAATAAAACTAAAGCACGCTAGTCGTGCTTTCTTTATTTAGAAGGAGGATAATGATGATACGTAGAACATTACTATTTTTACCAGGTAATAATCCTGCTATGATCTTCTCAGCCGATATCTTAGGTGCTGATAGTGTTATCTTAGATTTAGAAGATGCGGTAAGTTTAAGTGAAAAAGATAGTGCAAGAATATTAGTTAGACAAGCACTAGATACTTTAGACTTTGAAGGAGTAGAAGTTATAGTTAGAGTTAATCCAGCGGATAGTCCTTATTGGAAGGATGATTTAGATTTAATAGTTCCGGGATTTCCAGATACTATTTTACTACCTAAAGCTAATAAGAATCTTGTTGAATTAGTTGATAAGTATTTAGATAATCTTGAAGAAAGATTAAATATTAAAAATAAAATACCTTTAATATTATTAGTTGAAACAGCCTTAGGTATTGAAACTATAAATGAAACTATTGCAGCAAGTAAGCGAACAGTTGGAGTAATGCTTGGTGCTGAAGATTTAACTAGTGAGTTAGAAGTAAATAGAACTACAGAGGCAAATGAAATACATTATGCTAGAAGTAAGGTAGTTATGGCTTGTCGTGCAAATGAAGTTATGGCAATTGATACGCCATTTGCGGATGTAAATGATGTAGATGGTTTAATATATGATACAAATAATGCTAAGTCAATGGGGTTTAAATCTAAAGCAGTTATAAATCCTCATCAAATTGATATTATTCATAATATCTTTAAACCTAGTGATGATGAAATTAGAATGGCTCTGGAAATTATGGTAGAAAAAGATATTGCTGAAGAACAAGGTTTAGGTGTTTTCTCACATCGAGGTAAAATGGTTGACCTTCCAATAATTCAAAGAGCAGAAAAAACTCTAAATTTAGCTAGAAAGTTAGGGATGATTGATGAATGATATAAACACAATTATTGAGAATAAATTTACTGGTATTAAAGATCAAATTGATATTAAAAAATATCCACCGATAGATAATCGTGAGTATCATGGTTACTATGAGGATTTAAATACTCTTTTAAAAGATTTACCATTATTTGATGGTATGACAATTTCATTTCACCACCACCTAAGAAATGGTGACTATGTATTAAATACTATTATGTTAGCTATTAGTGAATTAGGCTATAAAGATATTACAATAACACCAAGTTCAATTTTCCCAACGCATGAGCCGATGGTTAAATTAATTGAAGATAAAGTAATTACAAATATCTATACAGCATATATGTCAGGACCTGTTGCTAAAGCGGTAAGTGAAGGTAAACTTGCAGGCATGTGTGTTATGCACTCACACGGCTATCGTGCAACAATGTTTGAAAGTAAACGAAAAGAAGTCGACTTTGCCTTTATAGCTGCACCAACATCAACTAAAGAGGGCGATATAACTGGAAGTCAAGGTGAATCTAGTTGTGGTGTACTTGGTTATGCAATTGCCGATAGTGAGTATGCTAAAAATGTAATCGCAGTTAGTGATAACATCGTTGAGTATGAAGACTTAAATGATATTGAAATAAGTAGAGACCATGTTAACTACGTCTTAAAGATGGACAAGATTGGTGATCCAAGTGGAATAGTTAGTGGAACAACGCAAATTACACGCGATCCAGTTGGCTTAAAGGTTGCAAAAGAGACAGCTAAGTTAATGAAAGCAAGTGGACTACTTAAAGATGGCTTTAGTTTTCAAACGGGAGCTGGAGGAATCTCATTAGCAGTTGCTAAAGAGTTAAGAGATATTATGTTAGAAGATAATCTTACTGGTAGCTTTGCTAGTGGTGGAATTACTGATTATTTAGTTAATATGTTAAACGAAGGTTTATTTGAAAAGTTATATGATGTTCAATGCTTTGAGTTAAATGCAGTTAAATCGGTAAAAGATAATCCTAAACATATAAAAATATCAGCAAGTAAATATGCTGACATCTTAAATGAAGATAATATTGTTGATCAACTTGATTTTGTTATCTTAGGGGCAACTGAAATTGACTTAGACTTTAATGTTAATGTTACAACATCATCTGATGGTTTAATTATGGGTGGATCAGGTGGCCACGCTGATACAGCTGCAGGTGCTAAGTTATCAATCGTTGTATCAAAGTTAATTAGTTCAAGAATATCCGTTGTAGTTGATAAGGTAACGACAATCACAACACCTGGAGATACAGTTGATATCTTAGTTACTGATCGTGGAATAGCAATTAATCCTAAACATAAAGACTTGATAAAAAGCTTAAAAGAAAATAGTAATTTAAAGATTTGTACTATTGAAGAACTTTATGAAATGGCAATTAAGTTTGCTGGAAAACCAAATAAAATTGTTAATGATAATGAAGTAGTTGCTATTAGTCAGTATCGAGATGGTACTTGTATTGATTTAATAAGAAAAATTGATTAAGAAAAA
>CAYTTS010000024.1:0-17901 GCA_964440875.1 uncultured Erysipelothrix sp.
TCAAAAATAATTTATGTGTATTAGTCTTGACTTATATTAACTAATTTTCTATCCCAAAAAAAGAAGTCATTAGGTGAAACCATAAATTGGATTACTTAATTGACTTCTTTTAATTTGCCAATGTTTAGAATATTTTATACTATGAAGACTGCTTCTAGTCAATACTTCAACATGATATTAAATTTGTAATTAATATTATCTTATCATAATAACTGGATAAAAGTAATCATAAAAAAACTCCTCAGTGAGGAGTTATTTCTATAGCATTTCTTTAACTAGTTGATCATAAGATTTAGAAGATAAATCTTTTGCTCTTACGTCTAAGGCAGTAAATGCACCAACTTCATTTCTTTTGTGCATATTATATACTGCACGAGCATAAGCAGTAAGTACACTTGAAGTAAACTCAGGGTTGGAATCTAGTTTAATTTTAAAATCTAAACTATGTTTTACATCATCTGATGTTTTGGCAGTCCTAATAACTTGGCCACCTTGTTTCCATTGACTATGATTTTCTAACATTTCTTCTTTACTTATAAATATTATTTTAGTATCACTACCTTTAAAGTAGTATTCAATATTCATAATATCTTCTTCTATTTGTTTTAGGTCGGCATTTTCTTCCGCAACAACATAACATTCTTTAGTGTGATTGATCGCTGGATCAATCTCTTTAAAACTCTTAAAGGCCTCAATATTATCTTGGTTTGGAACAGAATAATTTCTGGCCATCACAACACCATTTACTTTACTCGCGACATTTGAGTGTCCCTGACTAATTCCATAACCCCAGTAACTTTGTGTCTCTCCATCGATTAAAATAGCATCCATAACCGTTTTATGAGCACTGAAGATACCTGGATCCCAACCAACTGATACAAGTGCAGTTTTATTATTTTCTTTAGCAATTTTATCGACTGTTTTTATATGTTCATCAATAATTGCATGCATATCGAAGCTATCTACAATATTAAAGTTTTTAGCTAATTCTGGAGTCTGTTCTCTTAAGTCAAACTCAGAACTTCCACAGTGTACTAATACGTCTATATCATCTTTAAAGCTTAATAATTCATCCATATTATAAACTGTAGTCCCATTAGTTTTGACAGTATTTTTATCTCTTCTTGTAAAGATTCCAAATACCTTCATATCTGGTTGTTTACTAACAGCAAGCTCTACACCTTTACCTAAATTACCATATCCAATTATACCTATATTAATCATTATTAAACATCTCCCTTATTAATAATTATAACATTTAATGATATATTAATCATTACTTAAAAAGTTAGTGATTTTTTTACACTACTATAAATAACTCTCTATCTAAAGGCTTAATTTTAAGGGGGGTTACTACCTTTAATTTTTACTTCGCTCAATTGAATACCATAATGAATTAACTTGATTAATTTGTTCATAAGTATACTATACTAAAAAGGCGCTTTTGCCCAAATAGGTTTAACGTCTTTTTTATAATTAAAGACTTACACATTAAATACAGATGCTTTATTAGTATATATTTATTTTTTCTTTGAAAATAAGGCTTTAAATATTTCTGAGAATATCCCAATAATAAAGGCAAATATTAGAACTGTAGAAGCTTTAAATGATTCAGTAAAATTATCCCAATTTTCTTGGCCATTAGAATTTGATAATACAGCTTTTTTAAGCAAATATTTTATTAAATAAAGTCCCATAACGATTAAAACTATAATAATAATTAATAAATAATCTTCCACATTATCACCTCTTGATTAATTGTATTATAGCATATAAATTTCTTATAAAAAATATTGAAAGGGATAGAAGATATATCCAGATACTTTCATCAAAAATTGCTTTAATAAGGAGGCATCTTTATCGTGTATCTGATTTTTATAATCTCTTTTAACGACTTCAGAATTATCTATTTGATCATTAATTATATCCATTAAATTACTGTGAAATTTCTCACCTTTTACTACAATCATATGTTCTACATTAATAAATAAACTTCGATTATCAATATTAAGTCTTCCAATACTTCCTAAATTATCACCTAATATTATTGCTTTTGTATGTACTGATGTATTCTTATTTCCAAGATATTCATAAATACGTAGATTTAGCTTACTTATTTTATCTCTATTTTTTAAGTAGTTTGAGTAGGCGGGAAAGTTTAAAGATGAGTAGAGTGAATTTGTTAAGATAGATATATCAGTTTTATTACCTAAATCTTTAACACGTTCATATAACTTTTCACTAATAACTAAATAGGGACTTAGTATATAGACTTTTCCAGGAGTAGTTTCGGCTAAATCATATAAATCACTTGCAATTCTAGAAGTTTTCTTTACTGGAGTTAGAGAACTTGTTAGTAAGTTAATACTATCAATAGAATACATTTCATTAATAATATCTTCAAGATCGATCTTATTATCTATAGTAACACTCTCATTTATCATACTACTACGCTTATCCTTATTTTTATGAAGTGTGTATGGTGAGTTTATTAGATCAATAAAGAATAATTTAGTATCGATCACTAGTTCTGATTTTCTAGATTTATCATAGATTAAAAGATCTAAATCATAAGAGATATTAGATAGATTTAGATCATCTGTTAAAAAAGTATTACTAATATTTCGGCCGCCACTAATAATCCACTCTTGGTCTATCAAAAGTATTTTTGAATGTAGTGATACTTGAAGTGACTGTGGATTTTTAAAATTAATAGGATTATAAGTATAAACATTAAAGTTTTCACTCTCACTCAACTCTTTAATATTTTTTTTATTTAAACCACCAAATTTTGCATCTACTACTAAGTTAACAGCTACGCCTCTTTTTGCTGCTTGAGTTAATCTTGAAAGAATTTCTTTAGAACTTCTATCATTAACATTAATATTATAAGTACTTAAATATATTGAATCTTTCGCTTGATCAATTAATCGTAAACGATAATTTAAGGCATCTTCTTGTTTATCAATAATTTTAACCTTAATATTATTAGCATTATCTTTATTTACATTCAGTTTTTTTCTTGGCTTTTCAGCTAAGGGTTCACTTTTTATAAAGGGGAGGGTGCATAGAATTAAAATAGTAATAAGTAGACTAATGAAAATATGTCTAATTTTTCTAATCATCAATATCAGACCTTTCTAATATATATTATACGAAAAATACAACTTTTAAGTGTAAATAAATAGTCTTTAATGAAATTTTTAACAATTGGTAAATAATTAAAGAGTGGTTAATTAAATAACAAACTATTTAATTTAACCCAAATAATTAAATACACGATGAGCTAAATGGCTTTATCGTTCACATATAGGAGGATTATGATGGAAAAGATTGTAGTAATAGGTGCTAACCATGCAGGTACAGCAGCTTTAAATACTGTTTTAGATAATTATGAGAATAAAAAGGTTGTTGCATTTGATGGTAATTCTAATATTTCATTTTTAGGTTGTGGAATGGCTTTATGGATTGGTAAGCAAATTGCTGGTAGTGAAGGATTATTTTACTCAAATAAAGAATCATTTGAAGCTAAGGGTGCAAGAGTACATTTAGAAACAAGAGTAGAAGAAGTAGACTATGATAATAAAGTAGTTACGGCTATTGATAAAGATGGAAATAAGATTGAACAAGCATATGATAAATTAATTATCGCAACAGGTGCTAAGCCAATTGTTCCGCCGATCAAAGGTAGAGAACTTGAGAACGTTCAACTTGTGAAATTATTCCAAAACGCTCAAGATGTTATTGATAAAATGGAAAAACCTGAGATAAAACATGTTACCGTAGTAGGGGCAGGTTATATCGGAGTTGAATTAGCAGAAGCTTTTAAACGCTTAAATAAAGAAGTAAGACTAATTGATGTTTCAGAAACATGTCTTTCAACATACTATGATCCAGAATACACTGAACTAATGAGACAAAACCTAGAAGATAATGGAATTGATCTAGCATTTAGTGAAACAGTAGAAGAAATTTTAGGTGAAACTGTTGTTACTGGTGTAAAAACAAATAAAAATACATACGAAACAGATATGGTAGTTTTAGCTATAGGATTTAGACCAAATGCTGAATTAGCTAATGATAAAGTTGAACAATTTGTAAATGGAGCTTATTTAGTTAATAAAAACAAGAAACTAGTGTGAAGGATGTTTATGCAGTTGGAGATTGTGCAACTGTTTATGATAACTCAATTCAAGATACAAGTTATATTGCATTAGCATCAAATGCTGTCAGATCTGGTATTATTGCAGCACATAACGCATGTGGAAATCCAGTAGAAGGTGTTGGCGTTCAAGGATCAAATGGTATATCAATCTTTGGCTTAAACATGGTATCAACTGGTTTAACTTTAACAAAAGCTTTAAACCGTGGTTATGATGCAGTAGCTGTAGACCATAAAGATTTACAAAAACCAGGATTTATGGAAAATAATAATGAAGAAGTTTCAATTAGAATTGTTTATGATAAAAATACACGTGTTATCTTAGGTGCACAAATGGCTTCAAGATACGATATTTCAATGGCAGTACATATGTTCTCACTAGCAATACAAGAACAGGTAACAATTGATAAATTATCATTATTAGATATTTTCTTCTTACCACACTTTAATCAACCATATAACTACATTACAATGGCTGCATTAAAATCTGAGTAATTACTAAATTAAGTCACTATTTGCATAGTGACTTTTTTATTATAGTAAAGTTATTAGTGGGGATTTATAATCAATACATAATTAATCTTTATTCATGATAAAGATAAACATAATACATATAGATTGTCCATAAAGGCATATATTTAGTCATTAGTTAATAATAGTGTTAATATCACAATAACAAGACACAAGATCAATAAGTTAAGATTAGGGCAATAATAGCCCAACTTTTAACATACAATAAGGGAGGTATTGTTATGAAAGCTGATCATTTAAAACTTACGTTATTACATTCTAATGATATGCATGGAGACTTTTTAGCTGAAGTTAAGGAAGGAAGCGGAAAACTAATTGGTGGTTTAGGTCTACTTTCAGGATATATTAGCAAAGTTAGAAAGGAAGAAGAAAATGTCATTTATGCGATTGCTGGTGATATGGTTCAAGGATCATTAATTGATGCAGAATATAGAGGTGCCTCAACAATAGAGTTGATGAATTTTCTCTCACCTGATGTTGTAACCCTTGGAAATCATGAACTAGATTATGGATTACCACATTTACTATTTCTAGAAAAGGTTGCTAACTTTCCAATTGTAAATGCTAATCTATATATTAAAAAGTTTGGAAAAAGATTAATGACGCCATACATAATTATGGATGTCGCAGGATTTAATATAATGTTCATTGGTATTTTAACTGAAACGACAATGGACTCTATTGCACTTGATCAATTAATTGGAACATTTGTTTCCATAGAAGATGCAGCTGATGAGATTGGAAAGATATGTAATGCATATCGAAATGAAGATATTGATCTAACTATCGCACTAACCCATATCGGTTTTGAATCTGACATTAAACTTGCAGAACTACTTGATCCAGCTTGGGGAGTAGATTTAATTATTGGTGGCCATACACACACTGTATTAGAGAAACCGGAGCTTGTTAATGATATATTAATTGTTCAAGCAGGAGAGGGTACAGATCAGATTGGAAGATTTGATTTAACTGTCGATGAGAAAAGTAACTCAATTATTGATTGGAAATGGGAACTTGTTCCAATAAATAATGAAACCTGTGAAACAGATTCATCACTGCAATTATTCTTAGATGGATTTAAAGATGAAATCGATGAAAAATATAATAAGATAATTACTCGTTTTAGCGTAAAATTAACGCACCCAAAAAGAGAAATTGAAACAACCTTAGGTAATATGGTAACTGATGCCTTAGCAGGAAGTCTTGAAAGTGATGTTATCTTAATTGGATCAGGAGCAATTAGATCGAAAGAGTTGGGACCACTTGTTACACTAGGAAGCCTTAAGGAATGTTTTCCATATGATGATAGTTTATCTAGATTTAAAATAACAGGTAAAGAATTAAAAGAGATCTTTAATCATATAATGAGAATAGAAAATAGAGATGGCGAAGGTGAATTTTATCAAGTAAATGATAAGATTAAAGCAAGGTACTCAGAAAGTAAGAAAGAGCTAGTTTCATTATACTTTGAAGATAAAAAAGTTAAGGATGAAAAACTCTATACAATTACACTACAGGGATATCACATTGCAAACTCTAAAGCCAACCTCGGCATCTCATATGAAGATCTTACAAGATTAGGCAATGGTACAGTCGTAACAACTTCTGCATACCAAGTTTTAGAAGAGTGGTTAAGAGTTCACCCTAATATTAGAGAAGTAATTGATGGAAGATTAGTATTTATAGATTAATCATCTATTATTAGGATTATAAAATCTGCTAACCAATATTTTGTTAGGAGGCAGATTATGAAGAAATTAATACTTTTAGCTTTTATAAGCTTTTTAATATTCATAAAAGTTCAGGATTTAAATGCTAATGGCTTACGCTTAATAAATGAAATAAATGATATCAGTATAAATAAAAGCCAAAAAACTTTAGAAATTAGTGGTTGGGGTTTTATTCATAATGCCCAAAACTTCTATAATTCGACTACACATTCCTATACTATTACCCTGAAATCAAAAAATGACACAATAACAATAAATGGCATTAATACTAATATTTCACACACAAACACAATGTACTATATAGGATCAGGATATTGTCGTGATAATCAGTTTAATCTTGATGCAACAGTATGTAATAATTACTATAACAACATTGGATTCAAATTTTCAATTCCACTTAGTCGCTTTAAAATGGATGAAGACTATGTGGCAAGTATTACTGTTCATGCAAAAACAGCTAAAATATCTAAATCAACAGAAGTCTACTTTTCAAATAATGACATCTTGAAATTAAGTGATGGACATAATCATTACCTAGTAGAAACTCGTCTATATGATACTGGAGTATTAGTATTAAACTCCAATGTTTTTGCGCGGGAAACAGCTGGTAAAAATGGTAAGATAATTCAAAATAATCTATACTGTACAACAAATAGGAATACATATTTTAAGCCAGATAGTCGCTTTAGAAGAATTGCAAATAAACGTTTAATAAATAATACGACTTACTACCAAGTAAAAGGTAAATTTGATGGCTGTCATAAGTCACTTGCTGTAGTTGCTGAAGGCAATATATTATCATCAATGTGGATTGCTTCAAATTTTATTGAACATATTGGCGAACCACTAACAATAAAAACGAGACAAATTAACAATCCACCGATCATAAAAGTTGGAGTACATCCAATTATTTATGTTGGAGATAAAATAAATATTATGGATTTAGTATCTGCCTATGATGAAGAAGATGGAAATATTAGTCACAAGATAAAAGTTGAATCAAATAATTTCATTGATAGTCCAGGTAATTATCAAATTCAATTCTCTGTAACAGATAGTTTTGGAGCTAGTTCATTTGCTAATAAGAATATAACGGTATTAAGACATAACTATCCACCTGTCATCCATGCGGAAGATAGAAAAATTAGACAATTTTCACAATTTAATCCATATGACGGTGTTAGTGCATTTGATCAAGATAGTAGTGATATTACAAGTAGATTGAAGTATACAGGCGAAGTTGATACTAATGAAGTAGGTCAGTATAATATCTGTTACACTGTTATAGATAAATACAATCTTTCAAATAGTAAATGTGTGAATATTGAAGTAGAAAGAGCAAATACAAAATACCGTCTTATATCGATTAAAAAACCATTCTATCAAGAAAATATTCCTAAAATATGGGAAAGTAAATATAATTTTCTAAAGGAAGAGTTAGTAAATGAAATAATCTATAAGGAGTTAAGAATTAATAAATAGTTTTATAAATAGTCTCTACTAATGTTATAATATCTTTTGAGATGTAATTAAATAAAGTCTAAAAGATAAGAATATGTGAGGTAAAAATATGATATGTATAATAGGGGCTATGCCCATTGAAGTAGAAGCACTAACTAATAAAATGAGTGATATAAAAGTGATAGAAGAAAATGAAATAATTGGTAAGATTGATAATAAAGAAGTAGTAGTTTCTATTTCTGGTGTTGGTAAGGTCAATGCTGCAATCACAACATCAATGCTAATTAATAAATATCAACCAGAATTAATTATTAATATTGGATCTGCAGGTGGACTACTACCTGGCCAAAGTATTGGCGATATTGTTATAGCAAATAAACTACAATATCATGACTTTGATATTGGACCTGATACTAAAGATGATGAAAGATTTATTTTCTATACTGATAAAGAATTAATGAAGAGATTAAATGAAGTTTTATCAAAGCTTACTTATACATTTCATGAAGGTTTAATGGTATCTGGTGATCAGTTTATTCTAAAGACCAATCCAGCTTTCAATAGAATACAAGAAGTCTTCTTCGATGCTCACTGTGTTGAAATGGAGGCAGCTTCTATTGCACATACATGCAGTAAATATAATGTTCCATTTGTTGTAATGAGATCTCTATCAGATGTGGTGGCTGAAAATGAAGGTATGCAATTTGATGAGTATTTACCGATAGCTGCGGAAAATTCGGCAATAATTTGTACGGAGTTTATTAAAGATTTAAATGAAAACTAAACTAGAATATGCCAAAATTAATATCATAAAGAACATTGAAAATATTCAATGTCCTTTATGCTGTGCTTCTATATTATTAATAGAAAACTCATTAGTATGTGAAAATAAACATACTTTTAATATTAATAAAAAAGGTGTAGTTAGTTTTTCTACTCCTTTAAATGACAAACTATATGGTAAAGAGATGTTTGAAGCTCGAAACATAGTTTTAAACTCAGGAATTTATGATGAAGTATTTTATGAAATTAATAATTTAATAAATAGTAGTGATGAACTTATATTAGATCTTGGCGCAGGTGAGGGGACTTACCTCAGTAAGCTAGATCATGATAGTAATAATTTAATTGGAATTGACTTAGCAAAGGATGGCTTAAATATTGCGAGTAATAATACGAATATAAATTGGTTTCTAGCTGATTTAGCAAAACTTCCTATTAAAAGTAATAGTGTTAGATATATACTAAATATACTTTCACCTGCAAATTATGAAGAATTTAAGAGGGTACTAAAGCAAGATGGTTTTTTAATTAAAGTAATAGTTAATAGTGATTATTTAATTGAATTAAGAGATAGTACAAAACATGATAAACATGATAATACTAATGTAGTAGAAATTCTAAAGAAAAATTTTGATATAATATCAAGTACAGATATTAAATATAGTAAAAGCCTCAGTAAGGACTTAGCAAAAGCTGTCTTTAAAATGACGCCATTAACTAGTAATCATGAATATAATGCTGATTTTAATGAAATTACAATTGATTTGAAGCTAATTTTAGCTAGAAAACGAGGTTAAAATGAAAATATTAATAACAGGCTTTGATGCTTTTAATAAAGATACCTATAATCCTTCATACGAAGCTATAAAAACTCTCGATGATAATATTGCTGGTGCCCAAATTATTAAGGTTCAATTAGAAACTAAGTTTATCGAGACACAAAAACAAATAAGTGAACTTATGAAAGAGTATAATCCGGACTATGTAATACTTACAGGCCAAGCAGCTGGCAGAGATAAAATATCACTTGAAAAGATTGCCTTAAATGTTATGGACTCAAGTATTAATGATAATGCGAAATTTAAACCAAGTGATCAAACAATTGTTGAAGACAGCGATTATGCACTAGTAAGTAGTATAGATCTAAAAAAATTAAAATCTTACTTAGATCTAGACAATATATCAAGTCATGTCTCTTATCATGCGGGAACTTTTGTATGCAATAGCACTTATTACAAAGTTTTAAATGAGATTAAGAATAAGTATAAAAATACTAAAGCACTGTTTGTTCATGTACCAATCATTAAGGAGCAAGCAAGTAATTATAAAGAAAACACTCCGACAATGACTTTAGAAGAGATTAGTACTGCTTTTGATAGAATTCTTACTCACATAGCGTCAAACAAGCTATAAAAGCCCTGTATAACCGCTTACATACGACTTAATTATGCTATAATGTATTATATAAGATATTATAGAAGGAGAAGATTATGCCTAAAAACATTAAATTAACATCGTTATTATTTGGTAAAAAAGGCAGTGAGTTAATTGAGGTTACTTCACCTTTAAAAGGTAAAGTAATTGATATTGCAACTGTCAATGACTTAGTTTTCAGCAGAGAGATGTTGGGACGCGGACTTGCTATTATTCCAAGTGAAGGAAATTTATATGCACCTGAAGATGGATACATTAAAGCACTATATCCAACCAATCATGCTATTGGTTTAGTATTTGATAATGGTATTGAAATGCTAGTTCATATTGGAATAGATACAGTAAAATTAGAAGGTGTTGGATTTACATCAAACTTATCTGCTGACCAAAGATTCAATAAAGGAGATATCTTAATTGAATTTGATACAGGCTTTATACTTGGTAAAGGATATGATTTAGCTACATCAGTCATTATAACGAATGATAATAAATACAAAACAATTGAAGTTGAGAATGTAGATCAAGATGTTGATATCGATGATGTAATACTTAACGTATACAAATAAGAGAGACTTTATAGTCTTTTTTATTTGGTAAGTCACTTCGCATAATGTATATTATGTAATATTTGTGATTAAAACTTATTATATCAATAGATCTAACTTTAATTAATATGTGAATATCTGAAATATCTTGTCAATTAATAAATATAAAGTAATATAAAAATATGGATGTAAGCGTTTCCGTAATGTCAAGTAATATGCTCTATTAATTGATTTAACTTACGAAGGAGGTAAATTTAATGTTGGATTCATTTTATGTCGATAATAAAGACAAATTTTTAAACTGAGAGAAAGAGATCAATGTGTTAAGTAAAGAAGAAGGTTCCTTAATTGTTATCATGCAGAAGGCTCAAGACTTATTTGGCTATCTACCAATCGAGGTTCAAGTATTTATCGGTGAAAAGGTGAATGTACCCCTTCCAGATATCTATGGTGTTGCAACCTTTTACTCACAATTTAATCTAGAAAAACAAGGTGACAATAGTATTGGTGTTTGCCAAGGTACAGCTTGTTATGTTAAAGGTTCTAGAAAAATTCAAGATGAGATTGAGAAAGAATTAAGTATTACTGCAGGAGAAACTACAGAGGATAATGTATATACACTAAACGAAACGCGTTGGTTGGTGCATGTGGACTTGCCCCTGTCGTTATGATTAATGATGATGCTCATGGGCGTTTACTTGCTAAGGATGTAAAAGATATTTTGAGTAAATACCATGTATTGGAGGTTCTATGAAAACAAGAGATGAATTGAATACTATTAGAGATGAGACATTAAGAAATATCTTTATTGAAGAAGGAAGCAATAAAACAAGAGTTGTTGTCGGTATGGGTACTTGTGGTATAGCTTCTGGTGCAAATGAAGTATATGAGATGTTTATGAAACTAAAAAATGAGCATAATATTGATAACTTGGATGTTGTAGAAACAGGCTGTATTGGTGTATGCATGTATGAACCAATGGCTGAAGTATATCAAGAAGGTAAGGAAAAAGTTACTTATATTAAGTTAAATAACGACTCTGTTTGTGAAATAGTTGATAAACATATACTTAATAAAAAAGAAGTTCTTAAATATACAATTAAGCTTACTAATGATTTGGAGGTTAATTAAATGCAGACGAGTAATTATATAAGATCTTTAAACGATGTAGCATTTAAATGTATAGTTTGTAGACGATGTGTAGCTATGTGTAGTGAAGTACAAGATATTGGTGTTATAGGTGCTTATGATCGAGGCTTTAATACGAAGATTGGACCTGCATTTGATTTAAGTTTAGGATCATCTCCTTGTATTAACTGTAGTCAATGTATTCAAGTGTGTCCTGTTGGTGCATTGAGAGAGAAAAATGATGTAGATAGAGTATGGGAAGCAATTAGCGATAAAAATAAAACAGTTATCGAACAGACTGCCCCTGCTGTAAGAGTTGCTTTAGGTGAAGAATTTGGTATGCCAATAGGAAGCAATGTAAAAGGACAAATGGTTACTGCATTAAGAAAACTAGGATTTGATGAAGTCTATGATACAAACTTTGCGGCGGATTTAACGATATTAGAAGAAGGAAGTGAATTAATATCTAGAATTCAAAATGGTGGTAAACTTCCATTAATTACATCATGTAGCCCTGGTTGGGTAAAGTTCTGTGAAGACTATTATCCAGAATACAATGATAATCTATCTTCATGTAAATCACCTCACCAAATGTTAGGTGCATTAACTAAATCTTATTATGCTGAAAAGAAAGAGATTAATGCGAAAGATATTTATACAGTTTCAATTATGCCATGTACAGCTAAAAAGTTCGAAGCTAATCGAGATGAACTTAAAGATAAAAATAATATTAAAGATGTTGATGCTGTACTAACGACAAGAGAACTTGCAAGAATGATCAAAGAAGCTGGTCTTGATTTAAATAAACTTAGTGAAAGTGACTATGATCCAGTATTTGGTGACTCTTCAGGTGCAGGAGCACTATTTGGTGCAACCGGTGGAGTTATGGAGGCAGCTTTAAGATCAGTATATGTTCTATTAACAGGTGAAAACTTAGATAACTTAGAGATTACCCAAGTTAGAGGTCTAGACGGAGTTAAGGAAGCTAGTTTAGATATTAATGGGATGACAGTAAATGCAGCTGTTGCTCATGGAATGAAGAATGCTAGAGAATTATTGGATCGAGTTAAAAAAGGAGATAAACAATATCACTCTATTGAAATAATGGGATGTCCAGGTGGATGTATTACAGGTGGCGGACAACCAATAGTTAAATCTCAAAAAGCAATGGAAACAAATGTATGGAAGTTAAGAGCTGAAGCTATCTATAATGAAGATAGAAGTTTAGAAGTTTAGAAGTTAGACAGTCTCATGAGAATCCATCTATTAATTATATTTATGAAAACTATTTAGGTGAACCAAATAGTGAACGTGCTCATGAACTATTACATACAACTTACATAAAACGTAAACAATACGATATTTAGGGGGATATATGAATAAGCAAATTAAATGGATAACACAAACTGCACTATTACTTGCCTTAGCTCTAGTTTTTCAATCATTAAGAGCAGTATTACCCAAGATTATGATTCCTGGTTTAGGAGAAAGTGATCAATTAGTTATCGGATCACTTGTCAATACAGTACTAATTGTATCTTCATTGACTGTAGGTCTCTCTAGTGGTATAGTTATCGCGATAGCTACCCCACTTGTTGCATTTATGCAGGGAGAATTAGCCTTCCCAATTATGCTACCTTTTGTAGCACTAGGAAATATAGTTATAGTATTAGTTGTCGGACTATTATATGATAAAAATAAAATCTTTGCCCTTGTAAGTGGATCAATAGCCAAATTTGTAACTATATTTCTAACAATTACATTAATAGCTAGTCCAATTATAGTTGGTGGTTTACCTGCAGATAAGGGACTTGCGGTAAAAACGATGCTAACCTTTAAATTTGGTTATCCTCAACTATTTACAGCATTGCTTGGATCAATAATATCCTTGTTAATATTACCGATACTAAAACCAAGGTTTAATAAATAAATAAAGGTCTATATGGACCTTTATTTTAATATTGATTCTATTGGTAGTAAATCTTTACTAACTACTGCCCTAACTGTTTTTAAGGGATTAACTACTTGCGATATTTTATAATCAGTATATAAAGAATTAAACATATATGCTTCTTCCCATAATATATTATGGGATTTTTTTATATACTCTGTAATTTCTTTTGCACTACTAACTACTGCTTCATCTAAAGTTTCTTCAGATGCAACTACCATAACTTCTTTATCATTTTCTATTATTGGCCAATTGATTTTTACATCTTTAATTACTGATATTTTTAAATCAATATCAGCTTCAACTTCAAGACCAGAAATACATAATTCACCATCACCCATGATAGCATGAGCATCACCAAGTGCCAGCATTGCTCCATCCTCTCTTACAGGGAAGTATAATGTTGAACCTATCCTAACATCAGTTGTATCCATATTTCCTCCATGATTACCAGGAGTACCCGTAACTACGCCTTCTTGATTTTTACCAGGAGAGACTCCAATTACACCAATCATCGGATCAATTTCTTTCTTAATTCCTAGAAAGTCGACTTCATTATTTTTAATATCAACTATTCTAGTCATAGGCTCACTGACCATTTCTCCTAAAGCTCCTCCTCCAGGTAATACGACAATAGATCCTTGATCGGAAATTCTAATATCTAATATTTCAACTTTTAGAACATCCCCTACTTCTGCATTCTCAATGTAAAAAGGACCAGTTGCAGGATTAACTTTTCCAAAGTCGATATCTGATACTATATCATCATTTGATTTTACTTGCTGAAAAAAACAATCATGAGTATGTACTGAAATACTCTCACCATTACTTATTTTTGCTAGTGGTTTTAAACCATATTCAAACTTATAAATTACATCATCACTCTTGAAATACTTCATATAAAATCCACCTCTCTTTTTACAAGTTTAGCATTTATATAGTTAATAATCAAAAGTTGAAAAGAAATTTAACTAGATTTCATTCATTTTAATGATTAATAAGCCATTTTTTAGCAATAATAAGCCTTTTCTAAAGGGATAATCAAGTATATTACCACTATAAGTGTACAAAAATAGTTTCAATAGCAAGAGAGTATTATCGTTGACAAAGTATTTCAACTATGCTATGTTTGAATTAGAAGATACGTATCTTAGAAAATAAATTTTCAGTATTGCAGTTTTAATAATAATTATTGCAATATTACTTTTACAAATATATATTACTACCAATACGTAGTTTTGTAGAGCAAGGGGGGCTTCTATGAAAACAAGACGTAATGCTTTTGGTTATGTTTTTACAGTACTATTAACCACAGTTGCAATGTTTCTTTCAAGTACTCATACTGTAAGAGCAGCTGATCCAATAATTCCAGTAAGTGGTCCATATGTGTCAGATGCTGATACAATGGCATTGGATTTTGAGAATAAATCTACTAATGATCATACTAAAATTATTAAACTTTGGGTTCAAGATGGATATGTATTCATTGCAGTTGCATCAACACATCAACTAGGAAGTATAGTTGTTGGAGGAACTCATTCTCTTGAACTTAAAGAACATGCAGTAAAAGAGAGAATCACAGTCGACGGTGTCCAATTGATACCAGAATTAGGTTTAGGCGGTAATGTTAAGGATTCTCGATGGACAATTGGTGCATTTCCTAAAAGTATAGCAACAACAGATGGAGTTTATGCTATCACTGTTAGAGGAATTGGTGGCGGACACGATGTTATTGCTGATTTTAAAGTCATCATACCTAAAATAACGGCGACAGTAAATAAAACTTGGATTGGCGGATTAAAAGCACCAATTGAAGTACAATTAAATAGAAAAACCGTAGATAGCAACTTCGAAAAAGTTATCCAAGCAGGCATTATTAATCCTGTTACTCTAACAGCTAATGCTAGTGGACTAGCTAGCTATACTTGGACAGATTTATATAGAACTGATGGAATCGGACGTCTATTTGAATATGACATAGCAGAAATTAGCGGTGCTAACGGTTATAGTTCAAGTTTAACAAGTAGTTATAATACAAGTGATCTCGTTTATACATTTAACTTAGTAAATACCTACACGAGAGTTATTAGTGATTTAGTTGTAGAGAAAAAATGGGTTGGAGGAATCTCTGTACCTGTAACTATTAGTGTTTATCGTCAACTTGAAGGAAGTGAAGCGCGAGTATTATTTGCTGAAGTAACTTTAGATGGTCAAGTAGAGAGTGATGCTCATGGTTCTGGAGAATTAGAACCTTGGAAATATACCTTTAAAAATATTGATCTAACAACAGATGATGGACTAGCTTACACATATACTATTGATGAAGAAGATGTACCACTAAACTTTAATAAGTCGGTAGACAATGAAACATTCACTATTACAAATAGCTATGTAACACCTAGAACATCAATAACAGCTAATAAAGTCTGGATTAATGGACCAAGTGATCATCCTGATATACAGTTACAACTGTATCAAAATGATATTCCATATGGTGCGCCAATAACACTAGTTTCACCAGAAACTACTTATACATGGGATGATTTACCATTAACAGACATAAATGGAATTGCATATGTATATACTGTCGACGAGTTAACTGTATTAGATAATTACACTAAGACACTTAGCAGTGATAAATTAACAATTACAAATACTTATGTAAGTCCAAAAACAGAAATAACAATATCCAAAGTTTGGGTTGGCGGAGCAGAAGTAAAACCGACAATTGAGCTTCAGTTATACCGCAACAATGAAAAATATATGGATCCATTCATATTAGTTGATGGAGAATTAACAAGAACATTCACTGATTTAGAGAAAACAGATATAAATGGTAATGAATATACTTATCGAGTAGATGAGCTTAATGTACCAGAAAACTATAGAAAAGAGATCAGTGAAGATGGACTAACTGTAACTAATACCTACCATTCACCTTTAACAAGTGTGAATGTAAATAAGATTTGGGTTGGTGGACCAGATGTTAGACCAGATATTTATCTTCAATTATATAGAGATAATGTAAAAGAAGGAAGCCCTATTAAATTAGAAAATGGCGACACTACTTATACATTTATGAATCTATTAAAAACTGATGAAAACGCTAGAGAATATACTTATCGCGTTGACGAAGTTGAAGTACCAATAAATTATGAAAAAATGATAAGTGAAGATGGATTAACGATAACTAACACATATAAATCACCACTTATAAGTATTACAGGTAATAAAGTATGGGTTAATGGACCTGATTTAAAACCAAGCATTAGTTTACAATTATATCGTGACAACACACCTTACTTAAATCCAGTTAGTTTGATCAATGGAAGCACTAGCTTTACTTGGGAGAACTTAGAAAAAACTGATGAAAAGGGTAATGAGTATACATATCGAGTTGATGAGTTAGCTATTCCAGAAAACTACAGTAAAGAAAATAGCTTAGATGGTTTAACAGTTACAAATACTTATCACTCACCTACTATCGAAATAACTGGAACTAAATCATGGATAGATGGTCCAAATGTACATCCTGATATTCAATTACAACTCTATAGAAATGGAGAAGCATTACACGCACCAGTTCTATTAGTAGATGGGCAAACTGAATATACTTGGCAAAACCTAGCTAAGACAGATCAGTTTGGCAATGAGTATCGTTATACAGTTGATGAAGTAAATACGCCTGAAAACTATGTTAAAGAAAATACAGATAATGGATATAAAGTAGTTAATACTTACAAATCGCCATTAACTGAAATTGTTGGAACAAAAGTTTGGGTAAATGGACCAAGCGATAAACCTGTCGTTAGTCTACAATTATATCGCGATGGTATTGCATATCTTGATTCTATTACACTAAGTGATGGGGCAACAAGAGCAACTTGGAAAGATCTTGAATTAACAGATAGATTTGGAAAAGCATATGTATATACTGTCGATGAATTAGAAGTACCAAATAACTACATAAAAACTGTAAATGAAGATGGTACTACAATTACAAATACATATAAGTCAGAGAAGATTGCTGTAACTGGAACTAAAGTATGGGTAAATGGACCAGAAGTTAAACCAACTATTAGCTTACAGCTATATAGAGATGGTGAAGCATATTTAGAGCCTGTACAACTAAGTAATGGAACAGTTGAACATGTATGGGCAGAATTAGATTTA
>CAYTTS010000025.1:0-17749 GCA_964440875.1 uncultured Erysipelothrix sp.
AAACGTTTATATCCACAAGCAAAATTCTGGGTTGGACCGGTAATAACTTCTGGTTTTTACTATGATATTGATTTAGATGGTGAAGTATTATCTGAAGAAGATTTTCCAAAAATTGAACGTGAAATGCGTAAAATTCAAAAAGATGGAAAACGTATCACAAGAGCTGAACTAAGCCGTGAAGAAGCATTAGACTTATTTAAAGAAGATCCATATAAAGTAGATCTAATTAATGATTTACCTGAAGATGAAATTATTTCAACTTATAAACAAGGTGAGTTTGTTGATCTGTGCCGTGGTCCGCACGTAGATACAGTTAAGGAAGTAAGATATGTTAAATTACTTAAAGTATCAGGAGCTTACTATAAAGGTGATGCAAACAATAAACAACTTCAAAGAGTTTACGGTATTGCTTTTGACACGCAGGAAGATTTAGACAATCATCTAAACTTACTAGAAGAAGCCTTAAAACGTGATCATAGAAAATTAGGTAAAGAATTAGACTTATTTATGATTAGTGAATATGCACCAGGACACCCATTCTATTTAAATAATGGGATGATTATAAGAAAAGAATTAGAAGATTTCTGGCATCAAAAACATGTTGAAGCTGATTATGAATTTATTAAAACACCAACGATGTTAAATCAAAGTTTATGGGAATTATCAGGACACTGGGGTAACTATGAGAGTAATATGTACACTACAGTAGTTGATGATCAACAATATGCAATTAAGCCAATGAACTGTCCAGGTGGAATGTTAGTTTATAAAAACTCAATGCACTCATACCGTGAGTTTCCATTACGTGTTGCTGAATTAGGTCATGTTCACCGTTATGAAGCAAGTGGAGCTTTAAGTGGTCTATTTAGAGTTAGAAGTTTTACACAAGATGATGCACATATCTTTATGACTAAAGAGATGATTGAATCAGAAATTATTAGTTTAATTGATCTAATTGATGAAATTTATTCAACGTTTGACTTTGAATACCGTATTGAATTATCAACTAGACCAGAAGATAAATTTATCGGAGAAATTAGTGATTGGGATGAATCAGAAGCTATCTTAGAAGAAGTAATTAAGAAAACAGGTAAAGAATATAAGATTAATGAAGGAGATGGAGCATTCTATGGTCCAAAAATCGACTTCCAAATTAAGGATTCACTAGGACGTGAATGGCAATGTGGTACAATTCAGTTAGATATGAACTTACCAGAGCGTTTTGACTTAACTTATATTGACCAACATGGTGAAAGAGTTAGACCAATCATGTTACATAGAGCAATCTATGGTTCATTTGAAAGATTCTTTGGAATTTTAATTGAACACTACGCAGGGGCATTCCCATTATGGTTAGCACCAAAACAAATTGAAATTATTCCAGTTAATAATGAATATCATTTAGACTATTCAAACGAATTAAAAGCTGAGTTAGAAAAATTAGGCTTTAGAGTAAGTGTTGATAGCCGTGATGAAAAATTAGGTTATAGACTACGTGAAGCTCAAATGATGAAGGTACCAGTACAATTAATTATTGGAGATAAAGAAGTAGAAGCTAAAAATGTTAACGTTAGACGCTATGGATCACGTGATCAAAGTGCTTATGAGTTAACAGACTTTATTGCTGAAATTACAGAAGAGTTAAATTCAAAGAAATAAAACATAGACCTTAGATAACTAAGGTCTTTTAAAAAGGATGAGATTATGAACAAAATAATAGCGAGAGTAGCAAATGAGACTGAAGTATCAGAAAAACAAGTAAATACTGTTATTGAACTTTTAGAAGAAGGAAATACAATTCCTTTTATTGCCAGATATCGTAAAGAGATGACAAATAACCTAGATGAAGTTCAAATAAAAAATATTGAAGACCAATATAATTATTTACTGAAATTCAATGAGCGAAAAGAAGATATTATTCGTCTTATTAATGAACAAGACAAAATGACTGATGTTTTATTAAAAGAGATTGATAAAGCTGATACATTATCTGTATTAGAAGATATTTATCGTCCCTACAGAGCTAAAAGAAAAACTTTAGCAAGTGTAGCAAAAGAAAATGGATTAGAACCACTAGCAAACTACATCATGCTTCAAGACTTAAATAATAATGTTCTTGAAGAAGCTAAAAAGTATATTAGTGATGATTTAGATTTAGAGGCAGTTTTAAAAGGTGCACATGAGATTATTGCAGAGAGTGTAAGTGATAGAAGCGATCTTCGTGCATTCTTTAGAAAATATACATATAACAACGCCTTACTAGTAAGTAAAGTTAGAGATGAAGACTTAGACGAGAGATCTGTTTACAAAATGTACTATGATTACTCTGAAAAACTATCAAAAGTTGTACCTCATAGAATATTAGCTTTAAACCGTGCGGAAAAAGAGAAGGTTTTAACAGTTAATATTGTTGTCTCTGAAGATGAAGTTAGTCGCTTTCTAGCTAATAGAATTATTATTAATCGAGATAGTGATTCATTCTCGTACATAGAAGCAGCTTATGAAGATGCTTATAAACGATTTATCGCACCAGCTATCGCTCGTGAGTTAAGAAATGAAATTACTGAAAAAGCCCAAGCACAAGCTATTGATGTCTTTAGTGATAATTTATATAACTTATTAATGCAATCACCAATTAAAGATAAAATAGTTATGGGATTTGATCCAGCGTTTCGTAGTGGCTGTAAGTTAGCAATTATTGATGAGTATGGAAAAGTCTTAAAGATTGAGATCATTTACCCTCATGCAACAAGTGAGGCTAATACGATAAAGGCTGGTAATATCTTTAATAAACTAATTGAAGATTATCAAGTTGATTTAGTTGCTATAGGAAATGGAACGGCAAGCCGAGAGTCAGAAGTATTTGTTGCCGAAAATTTAAAGAAAGTTAAAAGAGATGTAAGTTATTTAATAGTCAGTGAAGCTGGTGCATCTGTTTATAGTGCTAGTGAGATTGCAAGAGAAGAGTTTCCGACTTTACAAGTAGAAGAAAGATCAGCGATCTCAATTGCAAGACGTGTCTTAGATCCTTTAGCTGAGTTAGTTAAGGTTGAACCTAAATCAATCGGAGTAGGGCAGTATCAACATGACGTACCAGAGAAGACTTTAGATAATCAGCTGATGTTTGTTGTGGAAAATGCAGTTAACCGCGTTGGTGCTGATTTAAACAGCGGTAGTGCTAAGTTATTTGAGTATATATCAGGTTTAAACAAAACTGTAGCTCAAAACATCGTTAATTATCGAAATGAAATTGAGAAGTTCACTGATAGAAAACAATTATTGAAAGTTCCAAGATTAGGAAAAAAATCATATGAACAAGCAATTGGTTTCTTAAGAATCTTTGATGGAGATAATATTTTAGATAGTACTGGTATTCACCCTGAATCATATAAAATTACTAATACATTAGTTAAAGATTTAAAGATTGACTTAAATAGTTTAGGAAGTAAAGAAAATAATGAGAAGTTAAATAAACTTGATATAGCTGACTTAAGCCTTAAGTATGCAGTTGGTGAAGAAACTTTAAGAGATATTGTGGAAGCATTAAAAGCACCTAAGAAAGACTTTAGATCAGATATGAGTTCACCACAATTAAGATCAGATGTATTGAATGTAAAAGATTTAAAAGAAGGTCTAAAATTAAATGGAACTGTAAGAAACGTTGTTGATTTTGGCGCTTTTGTGGATGTTGGACTAGATAATGATGGCTTAGTCCATATATCAAAGATAAGTAAGAGCTTTGTTAAACATCCTAGTGATATCTTAAAAGTCGGAGATCAAGTTGAAGTAGTGGTAATTTCATTTGAAGAGAAGACTGGTAAGGTTCAATTATCAATGATAGATTAGAAAGCATCGAAAGATGCTGTTTTATGTGGATAAAGTGGTGTGTTGATAATATTTAAAAACTATGCTAAACTTTTACTTGTATGTATATAATATAAAAAAGTACAAGATTGTTGTACGTGGAGGTATTATGGACTTAATACAAGAAAATTTTAAAAAATATAAGAAAGCTTTTATTATATTAATTGTAGGACTGGTATTTAGTTTATCAGGAGTAGTTATTTATGGTACGGGATTTTCATATGAGGTTGTTTTAGATGATCAAGTATTAGCATATGTAGATAATGAAAAGATTGTAGAAAATGCAGTTAGTGAACTGTCAGATAATTTAATTGAAGAACATGGCGAAACAGCATTTATTGCTAATGACATCGAAGTAAATAAAGTTCGTGGTTTCATTGATCAAGAAGTTGATGAATTTGTTTTATACAATAAACTTCTAGATGAAACAAAAGTCTTTAAAGAAGCAACTGTTCTTGTTATTGATGGATTACAATTTATGGCATTAGATTCACAGAAAACTGTAGATAATGTTTTAGATGCACTTCTTGCACCATATAAGAGTGATAGTTCAAATGTTGCTTTTAAACAAGAAATCGATACTTTATTAAAGGATGTTAGAATTGATGATATTTTAGATCAAGAAACAGCAATCCTTGCTCTAAGTGGTGATACTAGTGAAGATATTTCTAAACTAAGAACAATTAATAGTACAAGTGATTTCTCGGAATCACAATTAGATGTTGTCTCTGAAGTTGAATTAGTAGAAACAGAAAATATTGGTTTTGAAACTATTGAAGAAAAAGATAGTTCAATGTACAGTGGTCAAAAGAAAGTTGTTCAAAAAGGTGTTAAAGGTAAGAAAGAATTTACTTATAATGCTAAATATTTAAACAAAGTCTTAGAATCTAAAGAGTTAATTAGTGAAAAAGTTGTAAGTGAGCCAACTGATGCAATTATTAAAGTTGGTACTAAACAATATAGCTATAGTGCCGGAAAAGTTGCTAATGCAAATATTCAGGCAGTACTAGATGAAGCTAGAAGACATGTTGGTGTAACGAGATACCGTTTCGGTGGAAGTAATCCAGCAACAGGTTTTGACTGTTCAGGATTCACACAATGGGTCTTTGCAGCTGGTGGTTATTCAATACCAAGAACTAGTAATGGTCAGGCTGCTACTGGAAGATCAGTTTCTAAATCGGAACTACAACCAGGAGATTTAGTATTCTTCTTAAATGAGAACAAATCAGCAATTGGTCATGTTGGTGTTTATGTTGGTGGTGGTAGATTTATTCACGCTGCTAATGAAAATCATCCAATTAGATATGACAGTATGAATCTAAGTTACTATACACAAAGATTCCACAGTGCTAAAAGAGTATATTAAAGCATAAAGACCTTCTAATGAAGGTCTTTTTCTTATGAAAAAAGAGTCATAGACTCTTTTTATTTTATATTACTTTTAATTTCTTCAATCAGACTTTCAATCTTAACGTTTTTAGCTGTTTGCTCTGATCTTAGTTTGAATTCGACTTCTCCATCTTGTAAGCCTCTACCAACAGTAATTCTAATTGGTGTCCCAATTAAGTCCATATCATTAAACTTAACTCCTGGTCTTTCATTTCTATCATCTAAAATAGTGTCGATATTTAATGCTTGTAACTCTTCATATAAATCATTTGCATATTTCATTTGTTCTTCATCTTTATGACCAATTACAACTATCGCAACTTTATATGGTGCAATTGACATTGGCAAGTTTAAACCATTTTCATCATTGTGTACTTCAGCAATTGCTGCAAGTGTTCTTCCAATACCAATACCGTATGATCCCATAACAACTGGATTTAATTTATTATTTTGATCTGAGTAATTTAGATCGAATGCTTCTGAATATGATGTTCCTAATTTAAAGATGTTTCCAACTTCAATAGCGTTATCAAATTTTAGTTTACTATCACAAACAGGACATTTATCATCTTCGTTAATTAGGCGAAGATCGTGGTATGCTTCAACTTCGAAATCACTTAAGTTGGCATGTTTGATGTGATGATCTTCCTCATTAGCACCAATTACAAAGTCTTTCATATTCTTAACACTCTCATCAGCGATAATTCTAATGTCTAAACCTTTTGGTCCGATAAATCCTACGCTTGATTTAGCAATTTCAATAATTTCCTCATCACTTGCAGGTTCTACTTCTGATTGTAATAATGATGTTAGTTTTAATTCGTTAAGTTCATGACTTCCATTTAATAAAATAGCAATTAATTTATCTTCATCATATTTATAAATTAATGTTTTTAATAATTGATCTTCATTTACTTCTAAGAAATTTGATACTTCTTCAATTGTTTTTACTGCTGGTGTGTGTACCTTTTCTAATTCAGCACTACTTTCGCTATGTTTAAAATCAACTGGTTTTGTTTTAGCAACTTCATGATTACTCGCATAATCGCAGCTAGTACAAACGACGATAGTGTCTTCACCAATAGGGGCAATAGCTTGGAATTCTTCAGATAGTTGCCCACCCATAATTCCTGTATCTGCCTCAACTATACGATAGTCTAAATCTAATCTATCAAATACATTGATATATGCTTGCTTCATTGCTTGATATGAAATATCACATGTCTCATCATTAGTATCAAATGTATAAGCATCTTTCATAATGAATTCTCTAACTCTAATTAATCCGTAACGAGCACGAGTTTCATCTCTGAATTTTGTTTGGAATTGATATAGTGAGAATGGTAGGTGTTTATATGACCTAACAGCACTCTTTCCTGCTATTGAAAATAGTTCTTCATGTGTTGGCGCTAAAGCGAATGGACGCATAAAACGGTCATTTAACTTATACATGCTATCTCCAATTACTTGATCTCGATTACTTTGTTCAAAAATTTCCATCGGGACTAATGCGGGCATTAACATTTCCTGTGAATCTATCTTATTCATTTCTTCTCTTATTATATTTTCGATATTACTGATTGTTTTAAATCCTAGTGGTAACATCATGTAAACTCCTGCACTTGATCTCTTAATAAAACCAGCACGCGTTAACAGATTACTACTTACTGAATCTTCATCTTTTAAATCTTCTCTAATTGTGTAAAAATAACTTTTACTTAATCGCATAAAATCCCTACTTTCATTACTTGATTTTATCATTAAAATGACAATATCTCAAGATATCCAATTAAAAATACAGTTATTAGCTGTATTTGTTATCTTATTTACTTGAATTTGTATAATTTATGACCGGTCTTAAGATAATGTACTTAATAATTAAGGGCATTAAGCTAAAGATGCTTTGAAATACCGGGTTTAAATATAGAGTTGCAATTGATATTGCAAGAAGTGATGTTGAGATAAATGAGTAGATTGGAAGTATAAAGATAAATAATACGACGGCTTCTACAATCATTAAGTTTCTTAAGATAAGTTCAAACTTTATCTCTGGCATTTCTTTACTTAAAAGTTCAAAGGAAGTTTTAAATGTTTGATAAGTTATAGCAAGCAGTAGGCCACCAAGTATAATTAGTAATGAATAGCCTAATAATCCACTTATAGTTCTTTCACTAATAAATCTAGAAGCAATTATGACAAGTAGTAAGATTGAGTATGTTTTTAATTCCTCAGTATTTGTCTCTTTCGCTATTTTATAAATTAATATAGAACCAAATATTGCTAATCCTGTAAATAATGTTGAACCATTATTGAATGCTAATAATATAATTGCGGCAATTAATGTTTGCCGTTGTTTTAAATTCATAATTTTCACCTATTTCTAATAGGTATTGTAACACATATAATATGGGCTAGTAAATTATATTATCCAAAGAAAAAAGACTAGAAATATAGTCTAGTCTTCTAATAATCTTTTTTGTCCTTCTAATTCTCTGAAAGCTTTAATATTCTGTGAAACTTCTAAGGTACCTAAGTATTTGTTATTTTCATCTCTAATTGCATAATATGAGATATGGATAAAGGCACCACGTAATTCTATCCAGAAACTTTCACTATCTTTTGCTCCTGATTTAAAATCATCTAAGATTCTATCAACTGTATTAACTGAGTGGGGTGGGTGACAGTTTTGTACTGTTCTTCCGATAACTGACTTAGTTCTAGCAAAGAATCTTTCTTCTGCCTGGTTAAAGTATTTAACTGTATCATCGGCATCAATAAATGTTACATCGATTGGAAGTGTATTTAAGATATTTTCTAATTCAATCTTATTTAAGAAGCCGATATCGAAGTGAATATTTTCTTTGTCCATGGCATTTCTTTTCTCTTTGATCTTTTCACCTAGTTTGTACTGTTCAACAAAGTCTTTTCTATGTGGAATCCAAACTTTATCTGGAGCTACGATACAGTATCCTATTTCTAAACTATCATCTGCGATTTGTAGCCATTCATCTTCAGTGAAGATGTCTAAGACCATTGGAATTAAAATATCTTCTTCCTTAAAGATCATTTCCAGTATTTCATTTTCCATCTCTTTGAAGTCAAGGACTGCATTCTCATAGTCTTTCTTTTCAATTTTTGCTCTAAAGTTTTTAATTAATGCACGAATATCATCATCAACAGCCCACATTACTTTTGGTGGTGCGGTAATACCGTGTTTTTCCATTAATGGGAATATTGTATTTTCTTTTCTTGTATAGTGTTTATCAATATCCCATAACAATGATAAATCAGCTATTAGATCGAAGTGGTTTTTCTCATCTTCAAGACTTAAGTTTTCAACCTTAGGCAACATCTTTTCTAAGAGATCTTTAATTGCGAAGTTCTCTTCTCTTAATACTCTCACAGGGTGGCCGATATTTGCTTCTTCACGGTGAACTGTATGTACTTCATCAATTGATCCTTTAAAAACGTTGGCATGAATAGAACATAGATTTTGAATTTGTTCAACATCTAATGATTGATCATCCATTAGTGATTGTTCCATTTGTGAGATTTCATAAGATGATACTCCACTAAAGTTCTCTTTAAACTCTTCTTGTACCAAAGCCTCATCTTCACCATCATGTAGTTTTAATATTAACTCTTTTAGTAATTCTTGTCTTTTTAAGAAGTTTTCATCTTCTTCTCTTCTGTTTGTTATTAGCTCGCTCATTAAAATTCCTCCTCTTTAAAGTCAAAACCTTTATTATTAAATGCCTCTTTGACAAAATCGTAATCTAACTTATGTACTTTACATGCTTTTCTGATCGTCATTAATTTTGCGATACTATTGTACATTTTAGGATTGTCTAAATGTGTGAATCCTAAGTCAATCAAGATATCTTTAAGGTCATTATTATTTTCAACGATTGTATATATTGAATCATCGATACTTATCTTAATCATATTACACCTCAATTCTCGTTCATTATACTTCTTGTACAAATATAAATAATTGATATATGTCAATTAATAACAAAATTTCTAAATAATGATATGTCTTTCATTAAAAGATATGATAATATATGTGTACGTTAAGAAGTAGGTAGATTTTATGGGAAGAGATTTATTATTATCAAATATAGATAAACTTAAGACAACTAAGTTAGGTTATGAAAGAATTAAAAAGAATTTAAGACTAAGTGACTGTGATGTTGTTGATTATTGTAAAGAAAAGATTCTAGATGAGAATGCATTAATAATTAGTCAAGGTAAAAATTATTATATTACACTTGATGATGAACTATTTACTGTCAATAGAAGCAGTTTAACTATTATTACGGCTCATTTAGATATTTAGTCGTGTTTATAGCATTATTGTTTGACAGTAGGCTATATATATGGTATTATATCCAAGTAAATAAATTAGTAGAAAGAAGAAGCGATTCTCACCTGATAGCGCAAAGCTTTAGGTATCGGCTACATAACAATAAACTATTTTTTAGAAATGTTATCTAGTGGAGCTTCATGTCCACTTTTTTATTTGTATAAACCTTAGGAGGTGTATGAATATTTCAAACAGAAAAAGAGTTCAAGGCGATTTGGTAAACGAGAAGATTCCTTTTCGTGAAATGATGGTTATTAGTACTAATGGTGATAAACTTGGAGTATTAAGTAAGGCAGCTGCTTTAGATGAAGCAAATAAGCTTGGCTTAGACTTATTAGTTGTTTCTCCAAACTCAGACCCAGTAGTTGCTCGTATCTTAGATTATGGTAAACATAAGTATGAACAACAAAAACGTCAAAGAGAACAGAAGAAAAACCAAGTAGTACAAGAACTCAAATCAACAAGACTTTCTCCGGTAATCGATATAGGAGACTTCAACACTAAATCACGTCAAGCTATTGGATGGCTAAAAGACGGGAACAAGGTTAAGGTTGACATGCGATTTAGAGGACGTCAAATTACAAGACAAGTAGTTGGTAGAGAAATCATGGACGATTTCATTGAAGCACTTAAAGAATATGGTGAACCAACAAGTAAACCTAAATTAGAGGGTTACATGATGTCTGTAGTTATCAATCCAAAAAAATAGAAAGAGGAATATGTAATGGCTAAAAATAAAATGAAAACTAAAAAGTCTGTAGCGAAAAGATTTAAGAAAACAGGCTCAGGAAAATTAAAGAGATCACAAGGTTTTAGATCACATAAAGCAAGTCACAAGACACAAAAACAAAAACGTCAATTAAGAAAATCTGCATTGGTTCACCCATCAGATCAATCAAGAATTGATTCTTTATTACAGAATTAATCATATAGGAGGAAGAAACAATGGCAAGAGTAAAAAATAACGTAGCGAGTAGAGCACGTAGAAAAAAGAGATTAAAACTAGCTAAAGGATATTTTGGTTCAAAACACCGTCTATACCGTACAGCTAACGAACAAGTAATGCGTTCACAAAGATATTCATATATCGGACGTAAACAATTAAAACGTGAAATGCGTAAATTATGGATTACTAGAATTAATGCTGGAGCTAGAATGAATGGAACTACATATTCACAATTAACTCACGGATTAAGATTAGCAAATATCCAAATTAACAGAAAAATGTTATCAGAAATGGCAATCCACGATGAAGCTGGATTCACTAAATTAGTAGAAATTGCTAACAACGCTTTAGAAAACAAACCTGCAGTAGCAGTTGTTGAAGAAGCAGTTGAAGTTAAAGAAGTAAAAGAAGAAAAAGTAGCTGAAGTAAAAGTTGAAGAAGTAGCATCAGATATTGATGTTGATTCATACGGAAGCAACTGGGCTGAAGTAGTATACAATATTATTGATCGTCACGTAGGAGATTCATTCACTACTGAAGACGTATTAGCTCATAAAGAAATCGCTGCAGCAGTTTACCCAAAAAACAATACATTAGAAGCAACTATTAAACGTAATATTGCATCACTTGTTAAAGATGGTAAAATTACTGAAGTTTCAGAAGATAACTACACAAAATAAGACTTTAAACACGAATCTAATTCGTGTTTTTTTACACTAAAAAAGTAGAATCAATTGACTCTACTTAACTAAACTAGCTTTATTTTTAAGCGTATAAATAACAATTTCAGCAGGTGCATTTATTCTGACATCATCTACTGTCGTTCCAACTCCATTAATAACATGGAGTTTTTTATTATCCATATTATATATACCACTATAGTAATATTCTGCCAAAGGTTTATTGTAAACTTGACCTAGTAATGGAATTTTTATTTGACCTCCATGACTATGACCTGCAACAATTAAGTCTGTACTATTAGCTCTAATATCATCACTTGTATCAGGGGTATGTACGACTGTAATCGTATATAAATTTTCATCGATATCTTTATATGCTTCCTCTATATTTGCGAGATTATCGCTAGGACTATCGATTCCAACTAACTGAATAGCATCTTGTGTATCTTTACTTAATTTAATCATCTTGTTCTTTAAAATTTCGAATTCACTATCAAATAAAAGCGATTCTACTTGCTGATTAATCTCTTCACTAGCATAATCTGCTTCTCCAAGAACAGCAAATTTACCATACTTACTATTAATGCTTTTTAGTGAAGTTAATAGTTTTTCATATTCCTCTTCATTCATACTTCGATCAACTAAATCACCGATAAAGATAACAATGTCTGGGTTAGCATTATTAAGTGTATTTACTAATTGATCTAAGCGTTCATCATTGAAATAACTTAAATAGTGTAGGTCACTAATAAATGCAATTTGTAAATTATTTAAACTTTTGTTTATCTTTTCATCTTCAATACTTTTATAGTTTACACGAAGGCGAGAAGGGGCATAATTATATCCATCATATATTGAATATCCACCAACTACAATAAGTGCTAGTATGATTAATAATGTAACTATTTTTGATTTCTTCATATAACACCTCCATAGTATTTTACCATATAATTTATAGCTATATTTATATTTATTTTCCAATATATGAGCATTAAACTTGATTTACCTTAAAAACTATGTGAAACATCTAGGAAACTTTAATAAATGACTTACTTTTACTCCTTATTGTGATATAATAAATTAACGGAAGGGAATGAGTAAAATGTCTTTAATATTTTCAAAAATGAGTAAACATATAGCTGGATATAAAGAACTTACAACTGATGTAGGAATTGCGGAATTTACTGAAGTTGAAACTGTTTATATCCCTCTAGCTAATGGAAATAGTACTAGCTTTGATGTATTCGTTAAAGAAGGTGACTACGTTAAAGTAGGGACAAAACTAGGTGTAAGAAATGACTGGGCAACTGTTCCGGTTTTTTCTAGTGTTTCAGGTGTTGTACGAAGCATTGAAAAACATAAACATGGCTTAGGTGAAGTTGATCACGTTGTTATTGATAACGATCAAAAATTTGAATTAGAAGAATTTGAGAGCTTTGATTATGAAGCAGCTACAAGAGAAGAACTTGTAGAGTTCACAAAAGAAAAAGGAATTGTTGGATGTGGGGGAGCTGGATTTGCTACCTTCATTAAATATCAAGATCCAAAAAGCATTGATAAGGTAATTATTAATGCGGTTGAATGTGAACCTTTTATTACTGCTGACTACAAAGAAATTGATAAAAACGTTGAATACTTAGTTAAGGGATCATTAGCTATGAAGAAAATGGCTAATGCTAAAGAAGTAGTTATTGCTATTAAAGTAGGTAAAAAATTAATTACTGATAAGATAAAAGCGGCACTACCTGATTCATCAATTACAGTTAGAGAAGTTCCAGATAGATATCCAATGGGATGGGAAAGAACTTTAATTCGTGAAATTGAGAAAAAAGAATATGAAACATTACCAGCAGAGTTAGGATTAATCGTAAATAACTCAACAACTGCTATTGCACTTGCGGAAGCATTAGACACTGGTATGCCAATTGTTAAGAAATTTGTTACATTTAGTGGAGATGCCCTAAAGAAACCACAAAACATTAATGTTTTAGTAGGAACTCCTGTTAAAGATCTATTTAAAATAGTTCAACCTATTTGTGATGATATTGTTTTAATTAATGGTGGACCAATGATGGGTAAATCAATGGATAATGATGACTTTGTTATTACACCTTATACAAATGCTATTACAGTAATGCATGAAGTAGTTACTGATGCAATACCTTGTTTAAGATGTGGTTCATGTTCAGATCACTGTCCAGCGGGATTACAACCAGTTCGTATTATGGAAGCATTCGATGCTAAAGACTGGGATAAAGTACGTGAATTAAGAGCTGACAAGTGTATTGAATGTGGTCTTTGTTCATATGTATGTCCTTCAAAAATTGAAGTTGCAGAAACAGTTATTAAAGCGAAAACAATTATCGCAAGATTAAAGAAATAGGAGGATTATAATGAATTTTATAAAAAGAATTAGCCCGAACTATCGTACTAAACTTTCGACTATGAGAATCATGACCGACTTAACTTTAGCCTTGATAGTTCTAACAATCGCATCAGCAGTATACTATACTCAAAAAGTTAGCTTAGCTGTCGGTTTAAGAGTAATTTATGTTGTTCTAGTTGCAGTAATTGTCAATATTGCATTAGAACTTATTTATGGAAAAATTAAAGGGGTAAGTCCTAAAGATGTTTTTAAACAACAGTTTCCTTGGGTTACTGGTTTAATACTTGCATTATGTATTCCTGTAGCTACAAACTTATATGTAGTTGGAATGACAACAGCAATCGGAGTTATCTTTGGAAAATTAGTTTTTGGAGGTTTTGGACAAAACATTTTCAACCCTGCGGGAATTGGTAGAGCAATCGTATTATCAAGTTTCTCTAAACCAATCGTTGAATCAGTTCTAAAAACTAATGATGTATTTACAAATGCAACACCAGCAAACTTATTCTCATCATTTAAATGGTTACCATCATTAGCTGCTTTTGAATCAAAAGCATTTGCACATATGGGACTAAAAGAGTTGGCACTTGGAGATCATTACGGAAGTATTGGTGAAACATTTGCATTATTAATTATTATCTTAGGAATTTTCTTAGCAATAAGAAAAGTTATTGATTATAGAATCCCATTAGTTTATGTTGGAACATTATTTATCTCAGCATTCATTATTGGATCAATAAATGGTTTAGGTATTTGGTATCCAATCGCATTCGTAATGAGTGGGGGAGTACTATTTGGAGCTGTCTTTATGTTGACTGATCCAGTTACCTGCCCAACACAAGTTACTGGCCGTGTTGTATTCGCATTCGGTGCAGCAATCATAACATTATTAATTAGATTTAAAGCTAACCTTCCTGAAGGTGTTGTCTTCTCAATCTTAATTATGAATATGTTAACGCCAATGATCGAAGACTTCTTCGATGGTCAACAAACACGTATGAAGAAAAAATACTTAACAACTGTTGTTTCAATGCTAGTTATTGTAGGATTAAGTATTACTTGGATTGCAACTACTGTTAAAGCACAAGAACCAGTATTAGATTTAGGTACACCAGTATTGATTGATGAAGAAAAATCTCAAAAATACGAAGCTGAAATTATTGATACTAAGGCAGATGGTGGAAACACAGTATATACTGTTGCAGTTGAAGGATATGGTTTACGTGATGCTGAATATCCAAATCCTAATTATCAAGAAAATATCTTTGAAGTTACAGTGGATGGATCAAACAAAATTGTTTCAGCTGCTATGACTCAATTTGGAGATACAGAAGGTTTTGGAGACAAAATTAACGATGATTTATACTTTGAGAAATTTATTGGAAAAGACTTATTAAGTGCGAGTGAAGAATTTGATGTTGTATCAGGTGCAACAATTACTTCATACTCATTTATTAAAGCTTTATATACTATTAGTTTAGAGTTAGGAGCGTAGAAATTTATGAAGAGAGCTTTATATTTAGCCCTGTTTCTAGCTTTAACAGCTGGACTAGCAGGAGGAATGCTGTCATTTGTAAATGATCTTACAAAAGATACTATCGAAGCGGCAGCTTTAGAAAAAGAATTAGTTTATTTAGAAGAAATCTTCCCAGGAGCAAACTTCAAAGCTTTAAGTGATGAAGTTGCTAATGAACCAGGTATCCTTGATTTATTTGAGGCTGAAGGTAAAGGGAAAGTTTATAAAGTAGTAAGTAATGGATATGGTGGAGAAATCGTATTCCTTGTTGGATTTGATAATGATCAAAAAATTGCAGGGATTGCAGTTATCTCACACTCAGAAACACCTGGGTTTGGTGATGTTATAGAAACAGATCAATATCGTCAACTAAACGTCGGACGTACTGGTGGTGAAGCACTTGATATTTCATCAGGAGCAACAGTATCATCAAACGCAATTAATAGTGGTATTCAAGCGGCTGCTACACATTTAAGTGGTGGAACTTTAGAGGTTGAGATTCCAGATGTAAACTTCGGAGCTAAGTTACCACTTAACACTGATAAAGTTGAAAAATACACTGCTGAAATCTTAAGTAGTGAAGTAGATGGTGAAAATACAATCTATGAAGTATCAGCTAAAGGTTACGGTTTAGTTGCACCAGAATATCCAAGTGATGATTATAAAGAAAATATTTTCAAAATTGTCTTAAATACTGAATCAAGAGCAATTGTTAGTATTGAAATGACACAATTTGGAGATACAGTTGGTTTAGGAGATTTAGTTGATAATCCTAAGTTCTTTGAAGCATTTGTAGGAGTATCTTCACTTGAAGATGAAGTAGATACAGTATCTAATGCGACAATGACAAGCTACTCAGTAATTAGTGCAGTTAGAGCTGCCATAGAAGGTCAATAGGAGGTATACAGATGTTTAAAAATTTAAAAGACGGTCTAGTTAAAAGTAATCCTGTATTCTCACTATTCTTAGGATTATGTTCGGCACTTGCAGTATCTTCAACATTAGATAATGCAATTGGTATGGGAATGGGTGTTCTATTTGTTTTATTAGCTAGTAATATTATTATTTCTGCATTAAGAAAAATTACTCCGAATGAAATTAGAATTCCTGTCTATATTGTTATTATTGCAGCATTTACAAAATCAGTAGACTTATTAATGGCGGCGTACACACCAGCATTACATAGTTCACTTGGTACATTTATTCAATTAATTGCTGTTAACTGTATTATATTAGGTAGAGCAGAAAGTTTTGCATCAAAAAATAATGTTAAAGATTCAATCATTGATGCTATTGGTATGGGATTAGGATTTACATTATCATTAGTATTAATTTCTGTAACAAGAGAGTTCTTAAGTACTGGGGCAGTAGTCTTAAGTAATCCATTTAGTGGAGTTCAAATATTCACACTTGGACTACCAGAAGCATTAGCTGAAAACTTACGTATTACATTATTTAATGCACCAGCTGGAGCATTTATTACATTCGCGATATTCTCTGCATTATTTGCATATTTAAATGATCCAAAGAAAGGGGTTAGAAAATAATGAATTTTATCTCAGTATTTATTGGAGCAATGTTAATTGAAAACGTTGTATTAACAAAATTCTTAGGTTTATGCCCATTCATGGGTGTATCAAAAGACAAGAAGTCATCTGTAGGTATGGGACTTGCGGTTACATTCGTAATCTTTGTTTCTAGTGTTCTTTCATTCTTCTTAAATAAAGTATTAGTACACTATGAAATCGAGTATATGGATCTTGTATTATATATCTTAATTATTGCATCATTTGTTCAATTAGTTGAGTTATTCTTAAAAGTAAAAATTCCATCATTATATGAAAGTTTAGGAATTTATCTTCCATTAATTACTACTAACTGTGCTGTATTATATGTTGCATTAGCAACTGCTAAAATGGCAACATTAACTGAAGTTATTGCATATTCATTAGGTATCCCTCTTGGATTTATGTTAGTATTAGTTCTATTTGCAAGTATTAGAGCAAGACTTGAATCAAGTCGCGTTCCTAAGTATTTTAAAGGAAACCCGATTGCTTTAGTGACAGCTGGTTTAATGGCTATCGCATTTTCAGGTCTAGCAGGAATCGTTTAAAATGATCCTGCCTTTAATACTATTAGCTCTGTTTGGTGGCTTTTATGCAATCTTATATTACTTTAACGCAAAAGCACCAATGCCAGAAGGCGCGAAAGATAAGTTAGAAAACTGTGGTGGTTGTGGTGTTACTTCATGTGAACTACATCCAACGCATAGAATAATGGAGGAATATTAATGTTAATATATGCTATTTTAGTCATGGTAGTTGCAGGATTATTATTAGGATTTATTTTAGGTTTTGCATCGGATAAGTTAGTAGTAGTTGTTGATCCATTACTACCTCTTGTTACGGATTTACTACCAGGATATAACTGTGGTGGTTGTGGTTATCCAGGATGTGAAAACTTCGCTAAAGGTTTAATTGAAGGGGAAGTTAACTCTATCTCTTTATGTAGACCTTCAAAACCAGAACAAAGAGAAGCCATAAAAGAAGTATTCGATAATAATACGAATGCACAAGGTGAAATTGTTTCAGTTAGAATATAA
>CAYTTS010000026.1:0-16525 GCA_964440875.1 uncultured Erysipelothrix sp.
TGCTGACTCACTTTCAGCAATTAAATATGCAAAAGTTAAAGCGATTAGAAATGAAGAAGGTCTAGCTGTTGATTTCGAAACTGAAGGAGACTTCCCTCATTTTGGAAATGATGATGATAGAGTAGATGCAATTGCTAAAGAAATAGTTGAAGTATTCTTTGGTAATATTCAAAATCAAGAAATCATTAGAGATGCTAAACATTCAATGTCTTTATTAACGATTACATCAAATGTTGTTTATGGACAAAAAACTGGTTCAACACCAGATGGTAGAAAACATGGAGAACCATTTGCACCAGGTGCAAACCCAATGCATGGTAGAGATAAGAGTGGAGCATTAGCATCACTTAACTCAGTTGCAAAACTTCCGTATGAGTGTTCATGTGAAGATGGTATTTCAAATACATTCTCAATTATTCCACAAGTACTTGGTGATGATTTAGAGATGCGTATTGACAATACAGTAAATATTCTAGATGGATACTTTAACCAAAATGGTCACCATTTAAATGTTAACGTTCTAGATCAAGAAATGCTTACTGATGCGATGAATAATCCTGAAAAATACCCTAACTTAACAATTAGAGTTTCTGGATATGCGGTTCACTTTAACCGTTTATCACGTCAACAACAAGAAGAAGTAATTAGCCGTACATTCCACGATGTGGTCTAATACTGGTTTTGTAAGTAAGATCGAATCTATGGGAACTTTAGACGGACCTGGTGTTCGTACTGTAGTTTTCTTTGGTGGATGTCCACTTAGATGTTCTTACTGTCATAATCCTGATTTTTGGAAAACTTCTAATGATGATAAGATAACCGTTGATGAACTATTTGCAAAAGTAGAGAGATTCAAACCATTTCACGGCAATAATGGAGGGGTTACTGTTTCTGGAGGGGAGCCTTTATCGCAACCACAGTTTTTAATTAATTTTTTAAAGAAATGTCAAGAAAATAATATCCATACAGTAATTGATACATCTGGCTTTGGAAATGCTAAAAAGTTTGATGAAATATTACAATATGCTGATCTTGTTATCTTTGACTTAAAAGAGCCAAATCCATTTGATTATCCAAAATTAACTGGTGTTGTTAAACGTATTTCAGACAACTTTGTTGAAGCGCTGCAAAGAAACAATACTAAGATGTGGGTAAGAACAGTTATTGTTCCAGGTAAGAATGACACATTTGAAAAAATGGATGAGATAGCTGCTGAAGTTAATAAAATGAAGAATGTTGAGAAAGTTCAACTACTTCCTTACCATACAATGGGAGCTTCTAAATATGATGACTTAGGTCTTGAGTATGAATTAGAAGGTGTACCAGCTATGAGTAAAGAAAAAACTGATGAGCTGTTTGCTTACTTAAAAACTAAATTAGATATTTATAAATAATATAAGTTGTAGATTAATTTCTACAACTTTTTTTTAGGTATAAGTAAAACTAGAACTAATTATAATTTAGGAGGTAGTAATGAAATGTGAAACATGTGGAAATGATGATCGTCGTTACTTCATTAAAGTGAAAACGGAATATCTCTGTCGCAAATGTATAGTATTCTCAAAAGGTTTATCTAATAATAAAGAGGTGTCGTTTAACGAGAATAATGATGCTGAGTATAAATTAGATTTTAAACTTAGTGATGATCAGAAGATGCTCTCTAATGAATTAGTGAAATTAGTTAATAGTAAAGTTGATGTTTTAGTATATGCTGCTTGTGGAAGTGGTAAAACCGAGATAATCCTTCAGTTAATTAAAGAAAAGTTAGATGAGAAGCTTAGGGTTGCGATAGCGATACCACGAAGACAAGTTGTACTAGAGTTGGCAAATAGGTTACGTAAGTATTTTTCATCACTAAAAATAGTTACTGTTTGTGAAGGATATACCGATGATATTTATGGTGATTTGATTATTTGTACAACTCACCAATTATTTCGCTATGATAATTACTTTGATCTATTAATTATTGATGAGCCTGATGCCTTTCCTTTTTATAACAATGTCGTACTAGAGAATATAATGAAGCGTAGCGTAAAGGGGAATATCGTTTACTTAACGGCAACCCCAACAGCTGAGTTAAAGAAACTTGATACTTTAGAATTGTTTAAAAGATATCATGGTCACGACTTACTCGTTCCACGAGTATGTGTAAACTTTAGAATTGTTTTATTTTATGAATTATTTAAATTTCTTAAAGCCCATAAAAAAGTTTTACTCTTTGTCCCAACAATTAGTATGGCGAATTCATTATCAAAGATCTTTAGGGTTAAATGTATCCACTCAAAATCAGAGAACTCTGAAGCTATCATTGCGGATTTTGAAGATAATAAAATGAATCTACTTATTTGTACGACAATTCTAGAGCGTGGTGTTACATTTTCAAACGTTCATATTTGTGTCTTATATGCAGATCATCCAGTTTATACTAAGGCTTCATTAATTCAAATTGCGGGAAGAGTTGGCCGCACTCCTGCATATCCTAGTGGCTCTGGTATATTTCTTACTAGATGTAAAAGTAGAAAGGTTGATCTATGTATCGAGGATTTAATAATGATGAATGTTTAATATGTCATTATTCATTAGTGCGAGGTTTAGATATGTTTGCTTTATTTTCAAATGATATGATTTGTTATAAATGTCGAAGTCTTTTGAAAGCAAAATTAAAGAGAAGTAAGATTTTTAACTTAACTACTTACAGTTTCTATGAATATGACAATGTTTCGCAATTATTAATAAGATTTAAGGATTATTTTGATATATCTTTAGGTCCGATATTCTTATCTCCATACGCTTTTCTTATTAATACAATCTTTAAAGGGTATAAGATTGTGCTTATCCCATCAAGTTCTAAAATGTTAGAGCTTAGGGGTTTTGATCACTTAGAACTGATGTTAGAAGATGTTAAGCTTGAAAAAGTGAAATGTATGATAAAGACAGATACTATTCAGAGGTTTTCAAAAGATAGAAAAGTAAAGTTTGAGCTTATTGGAAATCATAGTTTCGATAAAATTATTATCTTTGATGATGTTATAACATCGGGTAACTCATTAAAGGCTGCGGTTGATTTACTAAGTCCCATCGCGAATAAGATTGTGTTAATTACTGTGATTAATAATTATAAAGTGAGGTGAAGTAAATGTTAGGTGAAGTTAAATGGTTTGATGAGGATAAAGGCTTTGGGTTTATTTGCCAAGAGGATGGTTCTGATATTTTTGTTCACTACTCACATATCCTGCAAGAGGGATATAAGAGTTTAAGTCCGGGTGATAAAGTGAAATATGATATCGTTTCCAAAGATAAAGGCAAGCAAGCTAGAAATGTCATTAAAGTGAAAACTTAGGTTTTGTTTTTTCTGATTATTGTTATATAATAAAAGTACGTAATCAGACGTGGAAAGGTTAGGGGCAAAGTAAATGGTAGGTAAAGTTAAAAGATTCAACCAAACTAAAGGTTTCGGATTTATTGAAACTGAAGATAATGGTGATGTGTTCTTCCATTTCTCACAGCTTGTAATGGACGGCTTCAAAACTATTGATGAGGGTTCTGAAGTTGAATTCGAGTTAGTGGAAGGTGAACGCGGTTACCAGGCTCACAATATTGTGAAGTTATAGTTGATTAATGCTTTAAAAAGGTGGTAACACCTTTTTATTTTGATTTTATATGATTTACTTAGTAATCTTTTTTTGGTCTTAATATGGTATAATTTTAAAGATGGTAAATGGAGGTTGTCAAATGAGTTTTGTAAAAAAGTTTTTTAATAATATGTTTTCTTATGAAAGTAAAAGATTAGATGAAGTTGATAAAATAGTTGATAAAATATTAGCCCTTGATGAGAGTATGCAGGCTAAGAGTGATCAAGAATTAAAAGATATGACAAATATCTTGAGAGAAAGAATTTCTAATGGTGAAACTTTAGAGGAAGTTTTAGTTGACGCTTTTGCAACTGTTAGAGAAGCTGCCTACAGAGTTATAGGTGAAAAGCCTTATCCAGTTCAGTTAATTGGTGGGGTTATTTTAAATGACGGCGATATTGCGGAGATGCGTACTGGTGAAGGTAAGACATTAACATCAGTTATGCCTGTTTATTTAAATGCTTTAAGTGGTAATGGTGTCCATGTTGTAACTGTTAACGAATACTTAGCGAAACGTGATGCTCAATGGATGGGTAAAATTCACGAGTTTTTAGGTCTTAGTGTTGCATATAACCACCGTGGTTTAAGTAATGAAGGTAAGCGTGAAGCTTATGCTGCAGATATTACATATACTACTAACTCTGAGTTAGGTTTTGACTATCTAAGAGATAATATGGTTACTAGTAAAGAAGAACGTGTAATGCGTGGCTTAAACTTTGCACTTGTAGATGAGGTTGACTCTATTTTAATTGATGAGTCGCGTACTCCTTTAATTATTTCGGGTGGAAGAAGAGAAACGGCTAATCTTTATAAACAAGCTGATTCATTTGCTAAACGCTTAAAAAATAATGAAGATTTTGAGATTGATGTTAAGAGTAAAACTGTTCAACTTAATGAACAAGGTGTTGAAAAGGCAGAAGCGTTCTTTAAGGTTGAAAACTTATATGATTCTGAAAATACCAATACTGTTCACCATATTAATATGGCTCTAAAAGCAAACTATACAATGGACAATGAAGTTGAGTATGTTGTTCGTAATGATGAAATTATTATTGTTGACCAATTCACTGGTCGTATGATGGAGGGACGTGCATTCTCGGATGGACTACATCAAGCGATTGAAGCAAAAGAAAATGTTACGATTAAAGAAGAAACATCAACACTTGCGACAATTACCTACCAAAACTTCTTTAGATTATATAACAAATTATCGGGTATGACTGGAACTGCTAAAACAGAGGAAGAAGAGTTTCTTTCAATTTATAATATGCGTACAGTAGTAATACCAACAAACGTACCTATTCAAAGAATTGATTATCCTGATGTTGTTTATGGAACACAAAAGGCTAAGTTCAATGCCTTAATTGATAAGATTGTTGAAATCAATGCTACAGGTCAGCCGATCTTAGTAGGTACAATCTCAGTTGAGACAAGTGAGTTTGTTGGAAAAATGTTAAAACAAAGACGTATTCGTCACCAAGTATTAAATGCTAAATTCCATGAAAAAGAAGCGGATATTATTACACGTGCTGGATTTAAAGGTTCGGTAACTATCGCTACCAACATGGCAGGGCGTGGAACGGATATTAAGATAGATGATGAAGTTAGAGCTCTAGGTGGTCTAGCTGTTTTAGGTAGTGAGCGTCATGAGTCACGTCGTATTGATAATCAGTTACGTGGTCGTGCTGGTCGTCAAGGAGATCCAGGTATGTCATTATTCTTTGTATCAATGGAAGATGAGTTAATGGTTCGATTTGGTGCTGAGAAGTTTTCTGGATTAACTAATGAATTAGGTGATACTCCAATTGAGTCTAAAATGTTTACTAATGCTATTAGTTCAGCTCAAAAGCGAGTTGAGGGTGTAAACTTTGATGTTCGTAAATCATTATTAGAATATGATGATGTTTTAGCACAGCAAAGAGCAACTATCTATGAACAAAGAGATTATATTTTAGAAAATGATGATATTCATTTAATTGTTGAAGAAATGTTTAACAAAACATTAAATGATTTAGCTCTTTCGCATATTTCAATGGAGACAGGTGAGTTGAATAAGGAAGAGTTAATTAAAGCTTTAGATATGTTAGGTTTTGACGGTATAGTGAAAATGAAAGATATTGAAGGCTTGAGTAATGAGGAAGTTATTGAGAAGATTCAAAAGATGGGTTGGTCATATTATGAAAGAAAGACTAAACCAGTTAAAGAACAAGTGGCTAGTGTTGAGCGAAACGTTGTTTTAAGAATTATTGATAGACAGTGGATTGATCATATTGATACGATGTCACAACTTCGTGAAGGTATCCATTTAAGATCTTATGCACAATCAAACCCGTTACAACAATACATCGAAGAGAGTTATACTCTATTTGAAGCAATGATGAATAATATTGCTTTAGAAGTAACACAATGGTCGCTGCGTGTTGAAGTGAAGGAAAGATAATATGCAATTACATGAAATAAAAAAAGCAAGTGAAAGTTTAAAGGATAAATTTATCGCTTTAAGAGGTTCGCTTTGACTTAGATCAAAAACGTAAGTTGGTTGAAGATTTAAGTAATAAGAGTTTAGAGGATGGTTTTTGGTCTAATCAAAGAAAAGCCCAAGAAGTGATTGATGAGTTAAATGTTAATCGAAACTTAGTTGAACAGTATGAGTTGATTGAGTCAATGTTAGAATCGATTAATGATACTTATGAATTAATTAGGCTTGATGCTGATGAAGAGTCTCTTAGTTTTTATCAAGAAGAATATAATGAGTTATTAAAAGTTTTTGAAGATTTTGAAATTAAAGTTTTACTAAGTGGTAAATATGATAATAGTAATGCCATAATTGAGATCCATCCAGGTGCGGGTGGAACTGAGAGTCATGATTTTGCCTCGATGTTATATCGAATGTATACAAGATATGCCGATCGAAAAGGTTTTAAGCTGACGGAAATGGATTATTTAAGTGGTGATGAAGCTGGCTTAAAGTCGGTTACTTTTAAATTGTCAGGACCACTTGCTTATGGTTATTTGAAAAGTGAAAAAGGTGTTCATCGTTTAGTCCGTATTTCTCCATTTGATGGCTCAGGCAGACGTCACACTAGTTTTGCGGCGGTTTCTGTCACTCCAGAGATGGATGATATCGAACTTGATATTCCTGAGTCAGATATAATAATGGAGACACACCGTGCTACAGGGGCGGGTGGACAACATGTTAACACGACGGATAGTGCGGTTAAATTGATTCATAAGCCAACAGGCATAACAGCTGGTTCACAGACAGAAAGATCTCAACATAGAAACCGTGATGAAGCGATGAATCTATTAAAAGCTCGTGTACTTCTATTAATGGAAGAAGAACATATTGCTGAGTTAGATAAGATTACAGGCGTGAAATCCGCAATTGAGTGGGGGTCACAAATTAGATCTTATGTTATGCAACCTTATACGCTAGTTAAAGATTATCGTAGTAACCATGAAGAGGGTAATATTGATAAGGTTATGGATGGCTACATTGATGATTTTATCTATAGTTATTTAAATAGTGCAGGAGGTAAGTAGTGAATAAAAATTTATATATGAATCATATTAAGGATGTTATTATGATTTTAATTGGTAATTTAATACTTGCCTTTGGAGTAACGTTCTTTGTACTACCTTATGGAATACTTACCGGTGGTATATTTGGTGTTTCCCTTTCATTAAAACCATTACTTCCGATGATTGACACAAACTATATTGCGTATTTCTTAATTGCAATTACATTTATTTTAGGAAGTCTTACCCTTGGTAAGTCATTTGCACTTAAAACAGTTATATCATCTTTTGTATATCCATTCTTTTTAGAGATATTTAGAAATGTTGATTTTTCAATAACTGTTGATCCGATTTTAGCTTCCTTATATGCTGGTTTATTTACTGGTGTTGCGGTTGGTATTGTCTTTAGGGCAAAGGGGAGTACTGGTGGTATGGATGTCTTTCCTTTAATATTAAATAAATACTTTAATATTAATCAAGGAACGGGTATTTTAATCATAGATGGTTTAACGGTTATCTTGGGTTTGTCAACTCTAGGTTTAGAACATATTCTTCTAGGTTTAATATCTGTGTTTGCATCATCGTTTACAATTGATAAAATTATAATGCTCGGTAGTGAATCTGCTAAATCCGTTTATATAATTTCGGATTTCATTGATATCATAAATGAAAGAATTCAGAAAGAAGTTAACCGTGGTACAACGATTATTAATGCTTATGGTGGTTATAGTAATGAACCTCGTAACTTTATCATGTGTGTTATCACAGTTAAGCAATTACCGATTTTAAAAAGTATTGTCTACCAAGAGGATGAGAATGCCTTCATGATTGTACAAGAAGCTCATGAAATTTTAGGAGAAGGTTTTAGTTACGGAACACGAATATAGCCTTTATATAAAGGTTTATCTCACTATTGTGTAGATTGTAGTTGACTTTGTATTTAAGAAAGTATATATATTAATAAGAATAATGATAAAAAGGCTTGAAATACTCAAGCCTTTTATGTTATAATTATCTAGCGTCGCAAAGAGGCGTGAGGTTGCCGATACACCGGAGCCCGTTGTCATGACTGGTGGGATATTGGGGAATTCACGCGGAGCGGTAAGCACCATTGAGTGAACGCATTTTAAAAGGAGGATTTTCATGGCAAGAAACAACGTTAAGATTCGTTTAAAAGCTTATGAACACAGAACGCTAGATTTAGCAGCGGAAAAGATTGTTCAAACTGCAAACGATCACGGAGCTAAGAAGGTTGTTGGACCAGTTCCACTACCTACAGAGAAGGAAATTGTTACAATTTTACGTTCAGTACACGTAAATAAAGATTCACGCGAGCAATTCGAACAGAGAACACATAAAAGATTAATTGAAATTGTTGGGCCTAACGCAGCAACAATCGATGCATTAAGTCGACTTGAATTACCAAGCGGCGTAGACATCGAAATTAAACTTTAGTGGTGATGGAGGTTAAATCATGAAAGGTATTTTAGGAAAGAAACTTGGCATGACTCAAGTGTTCACCACTGATGGAAAGTTAATTCCAGTTACAGTTATTGGAGCAACACCAAACGTAGTTATGCAAAAGAAAACAATTGAAACAGACGGATATGAAGCTGTTCAATTAGGATTTGAAGATATTAAAGAACACCGTACAACTAAAGCAAATATTGGACATGCTGAAAAAGCAAACACAAGTGCTAAGAAATACTTAAGAGAAGTACGTGGTACAGGAATGTCAGAATACGAAATCGGACAAGAAGTTGCAGTAGATTTATTCGCAGCTGGAGATGTCGTAGATGTTACAGGAATTTCAAAAGGAAAAGGATATTCTGGAGCTGTTAAGATAAATAATCAGGCTTTAGGACCTAAATCACACGGTTCAAGATTCCACCGTAGTGCGGGATCAATCGCTACTGGCATTACAGTTGGTAGAGTTGCCAAAGGTACAATCATGGCAGGACAATATGGTGGTTATACAACTACTAACCGTAACTTAGATATTATTAGTGTTGACACTGAAAATAACTTAATCTTAGTTAAAGGAAACGTCCCAGGACCAAAACGTGGATTAGTATTTATTAAAACAACTACAAAAAATGTTAAACATAAAGATCCAGTTGAAATTAATTATTATACAGAAGCAGTAGAGGAGGACTAATCAATGGCAAAATTAAATATGTATGACCTACAAGGTAAACAGTTAACTGATTTTGAAGTAAATGATGCAGTATTTGCAATTGAACCAAACACTCAAATTTTACACGATGCAGTAGTAATGCAACAAGCTTCTCTACGCCAAGGATCACATAAAGTAAAAAACAGAAGTGAAGTTAGTGGTGGTGGACGTAAGCCTTGGAGACAAAAAGGAACTGGACGTGCTCGTCAAGGTTCAACAAGATCTCCACAATGGCGTGGTGGTGGAGTTGTATTTGGACCAACACCAAGATCATATAAATATAGTTTAAACCGTAAGGTTAGAAAACTTGCGATTAGATCAGCTTTATCAATCAAAGTAAATGAAGAAAAAGCACTAATCGTTGAAAATATTGCAATGGATGCTGTTAAAACACAAGATTTCATTAAAGTGATGAATAACTTAAACTTAAACAGTAAAACTCTATTTGTAGTAAGTGCAACAGAAGATTATGAAAATGCATACCTATCAATGAGAAACTTAAGAAATTGCGATATTTTATCAGTAGAAGGTTTAAATGTATTTGACATTCTAAATGCAGACAACTTAGTTATGACTGAAGAAGCTGCTAAGTTAGCTGGGGAGGTATTACAATAATGAGTAGAGCAAGAGATATTATTATCCGCCCAATTATTACTGAAAAATCAATGATTTTAACAGAAGATCAAAACACAGTAACATTCGTTGTTGCTAAAGATGCTAATAAAACAGAAATCAAATTAGCTGTTGAAGAATTATTTGAAGTAAAAGTTGATCGTGTAAATACAATCAATGTTAGAGCTAAAAGAGCTCGTATGGGTCAATATGAAGGTAAAAAAGCTAGTTACAAAAAAGCAATTATTAAATTAGCTGAAGGAAGTTCTATTGACATCTTTGAAGAAAGATAAGTTTTAAGCGGAAGATCGCGCTATTTCCGTTAAATGCGCATGAAGGAGTAAGCAATGGCTATAAAAAATTATAAACCAACCACTCCAGGTCGTCGTACAATGACATCATTAGTTCGTGAAGATATCACAACTAATAAGCCTGAAAGATCTCTTACTGAATCAATCAGTAAAAAGGGTGGACGTAATAATACAGGTAGAATTACTACTCGTCACCAAGGTGGCGGACATAAGCGTTTATATCGTATTATTGATTTCAAACGTAATAAAGATAATATTCCAGCAAAAGTTGCAACAATCGAATATGATCCAAACAGAAGTGCTCATATTGCATTAGTTGTATATGCTGATGGAACTAAAACATATATTTTAGCTCCAAAAGGATTAAAAGTAGGAATGGAAATTATTTCTGGAGCAGATGCTGACATTAAAGTTGGTAACGCAAAAGAATTACAATTAATTCCTGAAGGTACAACAGTACATAACATTGAATTAAAACCAGGTAAAGGTGGACAATTAGCAAGATCTGCTGGAGCAAGTGCTCAAATTGTTGCTTTCGAAGGTAAATATGTAACATTAAGACTTGCTTCTGGTGAAGTTCGTAAAGTACTTGGAACTTGCCGTGCTACAATCGGACAAGTTGGTAATGAAGACCATTCATTAGTTGTTATCGGTAAAGCAGGACGTGCACGTAACATGGGTAAACGCCCAGCAGTTCGTGGATCTGCAATGAACCCAATTGATCACCCACACGGTGGTGGTGAAGGTAGAACTGGAATTGGACGTGTTTCTCCAATGACACCTTGGGGTAAAAAAGCTATGGGAGTTAAAACTCGTAGAAAACAACAATCTGACAACTTAATTGTTAGAGATAGAAGAAGAAAGAAATAACGAAAGGTAGGAAATAATATATGAGTCGTAGTTTGAAAAAAGGACCATTCTGTGATGAACACTTAATGAAAAAAGTGGAAGCACAAAAAGATGGTAAGAAATCAGTTATTAAAACTTGGTCGAGACGTTCAACAATTTTCCCACAATTCGTTGAGCACACATTTGCAGTATATAATGGTAAAGAACATGTTCCGGTATACGTTACTGAAGATATGGTAGGACACAAATTAGGTGAGTTTGTTCCAACAAGAAACTTCAGAGGACACGGTGGAGGAGACAAGAACAGTGGACGTTAAATCAACAGCTAAAACAGTTAGAATTGCGCCAAGAAAAGTGCGCTTAGTGTTAGATTTAGTACGCGGTATGGACGTTGAAACTGCTGCTGGGATCTTACAACACACACCAAATTATGGGGCGGAAATTACTGCTAAAGTATTAAAATCAGCAGTAGCAAACGCTGTAAACAATCACCATTTAGATGAATCAAAATTATATATTAAAGCATGTTATGCTAACGAAGGTGTAACAATTAAACGTTTCAGACCAAGAGCTAAAGGATCTGCAGCTCCAATCATGAAACGTACAAGCCACGTAACAGTAGTTGTGGCAGAAAGATAGGAGGAACGAAATAATATGGGTCAAAAAGTTAATCCGATCGGCTTACGTGTAGGAGTTATTAGAGACTGGGAATCACGTTGGTATGCTGATCAAGAATTCGGAGATTTATTAATTGAAGACGTAAAAATTCGTGAATACCTATTTAAAGAGTTACATGAAGCATTTGTGTCAAGAATTGAAATTGAAAGATCGAAGAATAAAGTTGAAGTAATTATTAGATCTGCAAGACCAGGAGTTGTTATTGGTCAAAGTGGAGAAAACGTTGAAACACTTAAAAAAGCAATTGAAAAAATTACAGGCGCTAAACAAGTTTATATTAAAGTTGTTGAAATTGGAAACCCTGATTTAGACGCAAGTCTAGTTGCTAGAAGCATTGCTGAACAATTAGAGCAAAGAGCTTCATTCAGAGTTGCACAAAAACGTGCTATCCAACGTGTTATGAGAGCAGGAGCTAAAGGTGTTAAAACTCAAGTTTCTGGACGTTTAGGTGGTGCTGACATGGCACGTACTGAAGGTTATGCAGAAGGAATTGTTCCTCTACATACATTACGTTCTGATATTGATTACAAGCACTATGAAGCTGATACTCAATACGGTAAATTAGGTGTTAAAGTTTGGATCTGTCGTGGTGAAGTATTACCGGGTCAAATGGTAGTAGAACCAGAAGCTCCAAAAGCTAATAGAAGAGACAATAGAAGACGTCGTCCTCAACAAAATAGAAGACCACGTCCTGAAAGTAGTACTAAGGAGGAAAACTAATTATGTTAATGCCAAAAAGAACTAAATATAGACGTCCTCATTTAGTATCATATGAAGGAAAAGCGACAAAAGGTCGTAACGTTGACTTTGGTGAATTCGGTTTAGTTGCACAAACTGGTGGATACATTAGTAACCGTCAAATTGAAGCGGCACGTATTGCTATTACACGTTCAATGAAACGTGGAGGAAAAGTTTGGATTAGAATTTTCCCTCATTTAGCAATTACAAAAAAACCATTAGAAGTTAGAATGGGTTCTGGTAAAGGAGCACCTGAAGGTTGGGTAGCTGTTGTTAAAGCTGGAACTGTAATGTTTGAAGTTGGTGGAGTTAGCGAAAAAGTGGCGAAAGAAGCACTTCGTTTAGGCTCTAGCAAGCTTGCTGTTAAAACTAAAATAGTTAAAAAAGGTGAGGTAAAGTAAAATGTTAGATATCAAAGAAATCAGAGATTTAAGTACTGAAGACTTAAATCAAGAGGTCGAAGACCTTAAAGAAGAATTGTTTAATCTACGTTTCCAACAAGCTGTTGGTCAATTAGACGATACTGCTCGCCTTAGAACAGTAAAGAAAACAATCGCAAGAATCAAAACAGTGATCAATGAAAGATCACTAGCAGAAGTGAAGTAGGAGGATAATATGGAAAGAGAAAATAACCGTAAAGTTTACCGTGGTAAAGTCGTATCAGACAAAGGTGATAAGACGATTGTGGTAGAAATCGCTACTTCAAAACGTCATAAATTGTATGGTAAACGTGTTAAATTCACTACAAAATTAACTGCTCATGATGAAAATAATGAAGCTAAAGTTAATGATATTGTAGAAATTATGGAAACACGCCCATTATCGAAAACTAAACGATTTAGATTAATTAAAATTGTCGAAGTCGCAGTAGTAGTTTAGAGTGAAGGAGAATAAAATATGATCTTTAATGAAAGTAGATTACGTGTAGCTGACAACTCAGGTGCACGCGAAGTCTTAGTTATTCGTGGTCTTGGTGGAAGTCACCGTCACTCTTCTAATATTGGAGATATCGTAGTTGCTACTGTTAAATCAGCTACTCCAGGTGGAGCAGTTAAAAAAGGACAAGTAGTTAAAGCGGTAATCGTTAGAACGAAAAAAGGTATAAGAAGAGAAAATGGTTCTTTCATCAAATTTGATGATAACGCAGTTGTTATCTTAAATGATGATGCTACATCGCCAAAAGGTACAAGAATTTTCGGACCTGTTGCGCGTGAAGTACGTGATGAAGGATTTATTAAGATAGTGTCATTGGCACCAGAAGTTCTGTAGGAGGAATAAAATGAGATTAAAAACAGGAGATACAGTTAAAGTAATTACGGGAAGCCGTAAAGACAAAGGTACTGTAGCAGAGATTATCAAAGTTATTCCTAATAAAAATCAAGTGGTTGTTGAAGGAGTTAACTTAGTTAAAAAACACCTTAAACCTACTCAAATTAATCCTGATGGAGGAATTATTGAGAAAGAAATGCCAATTGATGTTTCAAATGTAATGGCTTATGATAAGAAAACTAAATCAGTCAGTAGACTTGGTATAGAAATTAAAGATGGCGAAAAAGTTCGTATCTTTAAGAAAACTGGTAAGGAATATTAGGAGGTAGATTAAATGAACAGATTACAAAAAAGATATTTAGAAGAAGCAGTTCCTGCTTTAGTAAAAGAATTTAACTATACTTCTATTATGCAAGCACCAAAAATTGAAAAAATTGTTGTAAATATGGGAGTGGGCGACGCAATCGAAAGTCCAAAAGTTCTTGATGATGCAGTTGCAGAGTTAACTTTAATCACAGGACAAAAACCGGTAATTACAAGAGCAAAAAAATCAGTTGCTAACTTCAAATTACGTGAAGGTATGCCAATTGGTGCGAAAGTTACTTTACGTGGAGAGAAAATGTATGACTTCTTAGACAAGTTAATGAACGTTTCTTTACCAAGAGTACGTGACTTTAGAGGTATTAGTAGAGACGCATTTGACGGTCGTGGAAACTACACTTTAGGGGTAAAAGAACAATTAATCTTCCCTGAAATTAATTTCGACGATGTTAAGAAAACGCGTGGAATGGACGTTGTAATTGTTACAACAGCAAAAACAAATGAAGAAGGTCGTGCTTTATTAACAAATCTTGGCATGCCTTTTAGAAAGTAGGATAGGCAAATAAATGGCAAAAAAATCATTAGTAAATAAGAATAGTCGTCCTCAAAAATTTAAAGTACGTGAATATACACGTTGTGAACGTTGTGGTAGACCACATTCAGTTTTACGTAAATACAAGTTATGTCGTATTTGCTTCAGAGAATTAGCTTATGCAGGCCAAATTCCTGGAGTGAAAAAGGCTAGCTGGTAAGAGGAGGGTAATAGAGATGAACGTTACAGATCCAATTGCAGATATGCTTACTAGAATTAGAAACGCAAACAGTGCTAAGCACTCAGCTGTTTCAATTCCTGCAAGTAAAATTAAAGTTGAAATTGCTAACATACTAAAAGAAGAAGGATTTATTTCTAACTTCAAAGTAGAAGGCGATTTAATGAAAACAATTGAAGTAGAGTTAAAATATGGCCCTAATAACGAAAAGGTTATTACGGATTTAAAAAGAATTTCAAAACCTGGTTTAAGAGTATATGCAGATGTAGACAACATTCCAAGAGTATTAAATGGCTTAGGAATCGCTGTTTTATCAACATCACAAGGTCTTATGACTGATAAAAATGCACGTTCTAAAAAAATCGGTGGCGAAGTACTGGCATACGTTTGGTAGTGGAGGGATTATATAATGTCAAGAATTGGTAACAAAATCATTAATGTTCCTTCAGGCGTAGAAGTAATCTTCAACGATAATAATGAAGTTACAGTAAAAGGACCTAAAGGTGAATTAACACAAGTATTCAACCCAGAATTAAAATTTGAAGTTGAAGAAGGAGTTATTACTGTAGTTCGTCCTAACGAACAAAAATTCATGAAACAAATTCATGGAACAACTAGATCATTATTATTCAATATGATTGAAGGTGTAACTGAAGGATTTAAAAAAGAGTTAGAATTAGTAGGTATTGGTTACCGTGCAGCAATGGACGGAAACAGACTAGTTCTAAACGTAGGATTCTCACACACTGTAGAATTTGACGTAGAAGAAGGATTAACTGTTGAAGTTCCTAAACCTACACAAATTATCGTTACAGGAATTGATAAACAACGTGTTGGAGAATTAACTAGTAATATTCGTGCGACTCGTAAACCAGAACCATATAAAGGTAAAGGTATTCGCTACAAAGGTGAACAAGTACGTCGTAAAGAAGGTAAAACAGCTGCTAAAGCTTAATAGGAAGGATTAGAAGTATGATTAACAAAACATCAAGAAATGTATTAAGAAAGAAAAGACATTTTAGAATTCGTCATAAAGTTTCTGGTACTGCTGCTCGTCCACGCCTAAATATTTATCGTTCAAATAAACATATTTTCGCTCAAGTTATTGATGACGTTACTGGAACTACATTAGTTTCAGCTAACTCAGTTGCAATGAAACTTGAGAAAGGTAGTGGCGTAGAAGCTGCAAAACAAGTAGGTAGCGAAGTTGCTAAATTAGCACTAGCTGCAGATATTAAAGAAGTTGTATTCGATCGTGGTGGATATCTATATCACGGACGTATCAAAGCACTAGCTGATTCAGCTAGAGATGCTGGATTAGAATTCTAGGAGGCAATAGTGGAAAATAAATCAGTCGAAGTTAAAGAAACAGTAGTTAACGAAGAAAACGTTGCAACTAGAAGTGCTAGACCACAACGTCAAAATCGTAAACCAAGAAGATTCCAACAAAAAGAAAAAGAATTTGAAGAACGCGTTGTTACAATCAACCGTGTTACTAAAGTTGTTAAAGGTGGACGTAGATTCCGTTTCTCAGCTCTAGTAGTTGTTGGAGATAAAAAAGGAAGAGTTGGATTTGGAACAGGTAAAGCAAATGAAGTACCTGATGCAATCCGTAAAGCAGTTGAGAATGCAGAAGCAAACTTAATTACT
>CAYTTS010000026.1:16535-17289 GCA_964440875.1 uncultured Erysipelothrix sp.
TATAGTAAATGGCACGATCCCTCACGGAGTTATGGGAGAGTTCGGTGCTAGTAAAATTGTTATGAGACCTGCAAGTGAAGGTACTGGAGTTATCGCTGGTGCAGCGGTACGTCACGTACTTGAATTATCAGGTATCACAGATATCTTAGCTAAGAGTTTAGGATCAAGAACACCAATCAACATGGTTCGTGCTTCAATCAGTGGTTTACAAGAACTTCGTACAATCGAAGAAGTTGCTAAATTACGTGGTCTGAAAATTAGCGACGTACGTTAGGAGGCTAAATTATGAAATTACATGAATTAGAGTTTAACAAAGGTGCTAGAAAAGCTAACGTAAGAAGAAAAGGACGTGGACACGGTTCTACTGCTGGTAAAACTTCAGGACGTGGACACAAAGGTCAAAAACAAAGATCAGGTAGCGGTGGAGGACCAAGAGTTGGTTTCGAAGGTGGACAAACACCTGTATACATCCGTTTACCAAAACGTGGATTTACAAACTATACTCGTAAAGAGTATGCAATCGTTAATGTTGAATCTTTAAACAAGTTTGACGAAGGTGTAGAAATTACACCAGTTGTTCTTAAAGAAGCTCGTTTAATTACTAAAGAATACAATGGAGTTAAAATTCTAGGAAATGGTACTTTAGAGAAAAAATTAACAGTAAAAGCACACAAATTCTCGAAATCAGCTCAGGAAGCAATTGAAAATGCTGGTGGAACTGTCGAGGTAATATAAAATGATTAGGTTTATTCAA
>CAYTTS010000027.1:0-16977 GCA_964440875.1 uncultured Erysipelothrix sp.
GCCTGTACAACTAAGTAATGGAACAGTTGAACATGTATGGGCAGAATTAGATTTAACTGACGAGAATGGTAAAGACTATGTATATACTATTAATGAAATTAATACTCCAGAAAACTACGTTAAGAGATTTGGAGAAGATAGATTCACTATTATTAATACATATGTAACGCCATTTACAGAAGTGAGTGCAAGTAAAGAATGGATTGGTGGACCAGAAGTCAAACCAACTATTAGCTTACAATTATTTAGAAATGGTACGCCATACTTAGATCCTGTAGAACTTATATCAGGTGAAAGTATTGCAGTATGGAGCGAAATACCAGTAACAGATGAACGTGGTAATGAATACACTTATACTGTCGATGAAGTATTTACTCCAGAAAATTACCGTAAAGAAATTAGCGAAGATGGATTATCAATAACTAACACTTATGTATCACCTTTAGTTGATATATTAGGTACTAAAGTATGGGTAGATGGACCAAAAGTTAAACCAGCTATTAAACTACAACTATTTAGAGATGGAATTGCTCATCTTGATCCAGTAGTACTAGTTGATGGAACTACAACACATACTTGGTTAGACCTTGATGAAACAGATACTGATGGAAAACCATATGTCTATTCTATCGATGAAATTGATGTAGATAAAAACTATGTTAAAGAAGTAAGTGAAGATGGATTAACAGTTACAAATACATACATACCTGAGAAAATCGTTAAGCCTATTGAAAAACCTAAGGCTCCAACACCAGTAACGGGTGTACGTACATATGACAATTTATTCTATACTCACACACTTGCTATATCAATGTTTGGACTACTATTACTCTTAAGAAAGAAAAGAGAAATAAAATAGCCATTATCGTTGTATCTTAGGATACAGTGCTTAGCACAAAAAAATCCCAACCTAACTCTGGTTGGGATTTTAAATGTTATAAATTTTATTTTGATTTACTTTTTGAACTCTTACTTCTTAAAAGCCTAATTGCACCAAGGGCACTAACTACAGAGACCCCTATTATTAAATGCTTTTTCTTAACACCAAGAATCTTCTTATTTTTAGAAGAGTCTATTACATTAATAAACAAGTTTTGTTCACTATTATTAGTATAATGAACAGTAAATTTATGCTTCCCTAGCTCTAACTTACTTAAAAACTTTTCTGTAATTACAAAATTATCATCACTTAATACGTAATCACTACCTGATTTCATCTCTAGTTCTAAACTACTTATCTTATCAATTACTAAATCATTGAAATAGATTTTTATTTTAGCTAAATCGTTAAGATCAACTTCCTGAATTGGATATGATACTAGATCATCTCCACTTACTTCAAGTGCGACAACACTATGTGATTTAACTAAGGCAGAAAAAGATTGTTTGAAACTACCTAAGTACTCGTGTTTCCATAAATCTCGTACACTCGCTTGACTATCAATTCCTATATCTTTCCAATTAACAGTAATTACTTGATCATTTCTACTACGGTTGAATAAAACTACAGCTGCCTTATTATAATTATCAAGTGGTTTAAAATATATTTCTTTTCTTTGTTCTTTATAAATCCTTTGACCTTGAACAGCTAAACTATCTTGGTTTAGAGAAATTATTTCTTTATTACTTAAGATACTTAAACTTTCCCTACTTAATTTATTTAAATCAGTACTTATAATTAGTGGTGAATTTAGAATTGACCACATAGTAAAATGTGCTATATCTTCATTATAAGACATACCCTCTCCGATAACTAAGGGTCCAAGATGATTATAATGATTAGAAGAACTAAATCTTTGCGTAGTATTACTCTTATCAATAGTATTTAGTATTGAATAGAAGTTTGCTTCATTATCTTTAGATACTCGCCATTGATTGCTAATCTCACTCGCCCAAACTCCCGGGAAACTACCGCTAGCTATTTCCCATCTAGCTTTTTTCTTTAATTTACTAATTTCATTTGCTATATTAGTATATTCTTTTTTAATATCTAATTTTTGCCATTTACCACCACAAAAGGCAACTTTAACAAAATCATAGTCCCAAGTATCTATAAAAGTTTTAAAATCAATATTTCTAAAACCATAAGATCCTCCACCTTTATTAAAATTTGGATCTTTCTCAGAATAAGAAGCACAACGTCTTCTACCTACATCGGTGTAAATACCTGCTCTAAAGCCTTCTGAATGAATAAATTTCGCAAGACTTTTCATTCCACTACTAAATTTATCATTAGAATATAATACTTTATTCTTTTCTCTTCCACCAAAGAAGCCATCTTCAATATTAATATATGAGTAACCACAAGCTAATAATCCTAATTCTTTCATCAATCTAGTTTGTTCTTTTACAATGTCTTCATTAAGGTTAATCTTAAAAGCATTCCAACTTGACCATCCCATCATAGGTGGATTGTAATCTTTATTATGATTATTTTTCATAAAAACACCTTCCCTTAAGTTATTAAAAGTTTCTTTCCTATATATAAATATTAACATCTATTAGCCTCATAAGCAATTTGTATTATGTATTGGGACAAAATTTGACAAACACAATGTACTGCTGTACTATGTAAGTAACACAGTGGAGGTGACCAATGGACTTTAAAAATAAATCAGAACCTATTTATAAGCAAATTGCTGATATAGTCAAATATGATATTGCGGCAAGAAATATTGATGCAAGTGATAAATTACCATCAATACGTGAGTTAGCATTAAAATATAAAGTTAATCCCAATACAATTGTGAGAGCTTTAAATGAATTAGAAAATGAAGAGCTAATTTACACTGATAGAACAAATGGAAAATTCGTTACAAGTGATATTAATCTCATAAATAATTTAAAGAAGAATATATCAAAAAATGATACCAGAGATTATATAGCAAAACTAAAAGATGTCAAGATAACATTAGATGAAGCGAAAGTATTAATTAGTTCATTATGGGAGGAAAAATATGAATAATAATCTGATAACAATGAGCAATGTAAGTATGTCATATGGTAAAAAAAGAGTTATTAATGATATAAACCTTAGTCTTTCAAATAACAAAGTTATAGGTTTATGTGGTCCTAATGGAGCAGGTAAAACGACTCTAATTAAAATGATTGTTGGTTTGCTACGAGACTTTGATGGTGAAATATTAATAGATAAAAACAAAATTGGTAAGATCACAAAAAGTTTAGTTTCTTATCAAGCTGATACAATAACCTTAGAGTCAAATTTATCTGGAAATAAGATAATAGATCTTTATGAAAAACTCTATCAAGATTTCGATAGAAATAAATTCATCGATTTACTAACTAAGTTCAAAGTACCTTTAGATCAGCCTATCAAAAAAATGTCTAAAGGAATGAAAGAAAAATTTCAATTAGCACTTACTTTATCAAGAAATGCCAAAGTATTTATCTTTGACGAACCAATTGCCGGTGTAGACCCAGCCTCAAGAGATTCAATTCTAGAAACTATCATCAATCATTACAGTCAAGATGCCCTATTAATAATTTCAACACATCTTATTCAAGATATTGAAAACATTTTAGATGAAGTTATTTTCATTGATGATGGTAAAGTTATACTACATCAAAACTGTGATGATTTGAGAGAAGAAAGAAACCAAAGTATTGATCAAATATTTAGGGAGGAATTCAAATGGTAATTACATTAATTAAAAAAGAGCTAAGAGATTCAAAAAATATCTTTGCCCCAATTATAATGGCTGTAGGTGTATTATTTATCGCAACATCATTACAAGAATGGAATCTTAAAAGAAATACAAATATTATTAATAATTATGGTTTATTTTCTATAATTGAGTTAACGATTCTTCTTATTATCTTATCAATTGTAATTCTATCAATAATTGCAGTAATTAAATATTTATATAAAAATATCTATAATAGTAAGGGTTATGAATTATTTACACTACCTGCTAATTCACACGAATTGCTAATTGCTAAATTGATTACTGTACTTATTTGGACAATACTAATTACACTTACAGTTATATTCATTGTTATTATTATGCAAAGTAGATCAAATGAATACCAATTCAATTTTGAAGATTATTTATTTATTAAATTCTTTAGTAAAAACAATATATTAGCATTTATAAAATTAGGCTTATTCAATATTGTTCTAATGTCTAATCTTGTAATAACCATCCTTTTTGCAGGTGCACTTGTACATACTAAATATATTCAAAAGTTTAGACCTGCTCTAGCATTTATAACTGTTATAATAATTACTGTCATTAGTTATTCAATACAAATCTCTTTAACGGGTTATTATTCATCATTATTAGATAGTGGACTTACAATGTTACTTGCCGGACCTACATACTTAAATAGTATTAGGTATGATAATATAATATACTTAATTATATTCTTTGTAATAATATACTCATTTACGGCCTATCTATGGACAAATAAATTAGAATTGAGTGACAACTAAAAAAGAGCTAAATAGCTCTTTTTTAAATATTTACCTCAGTAATGATATTTCCTTCTAGATCTTTAATCATAAATTGATTATTCTCTAAGACTGCATATGTATGAGGATTATTTTCCTTAGGTATAGAGATACTTCCTGGGTTTAAATACAATACTTGATCAATCTCTTCAATTTTTAGAATATGAGTATGGCCAGACATGACTACATCCCCTTCAGAAACTGCCAACTTGTTATCTTCATTATAAATATGACCATGAGTTAAAAATATTCTTCTATTATTAAATAATAGTGTAGAATATGTGCTCATAATTGGAAAATCAAGAACCATCTCATCTACTTCGCTATCACAGTTACCTCTTACAGCTATAATCTTACTACTATACTCATTTAATATATCAATTACCCCTACTGGATTATATCCCTTAGGAAGTTTATTTCTAGGTCCATGATAGAGAATATCTCCTAGTATTATAAAATAATCTGGCTTTTCACTCTGATATCTCTTCATAACCTCTTTTAAATAGTACTCTGATCCATGAATATCTGATATTATAAATAGTTTCATCTTATCGCTCCTTATATATATAATATAATAAAAAGTCTTAGATTACTAAGACTTTACTATATTATTTAACTCTTTTTAAAATTAGTTCGATTTCTACCTCAGCCTCAAGCGGTAATCCTACTACTGCCACACAGGTTCTTGGCGGATAAGGTGCTTTAAACTTAGTTGCGTATATCTCATTCATCGCAGTAAAATTATCCATTGTTGTTAAGAAAACATTAGCCTTAACTACTTCATCATATGATACATTAAGCTCCTTCATGATTGCTTCAAGGTTTTCAAAAGCCATATTTGTTTGTTCTTCAATACTATACTTTTTGCCATCATAATCAGCAGCATTGTATCCTGTTTGACCAGCAATAAAAATAAGATCACCTAAATCTGTTGCATGCGAGTATGGACCTGAAGACTTAACTGCTTCAGCATTAATTACTTTTCTATTCATATTTCCTCCTATATTAAAGCACCTATTAAGGTGCTTTGATCTAAATTAATTTATCTAAATAAGAAACTCCATTTAATGGCATTTCTGCCTCAAAGTTATCGGCAATAGTTGCACCAATATTTGCAAAAGTTTCACCAACCTCTAGTAATCCAGCTCCTTTATGCATTTTACTATATGCAATAAAAGGAATCATTTCTCGAGTATGATCTGTTCCAGTGTGAGTTGGATCATTACCATGGTCTGCAGTAATAATTAGTAAGTCATCATCTTTTAGTTTATCTAAGACTACTTCTAAATTTTTATCGAATATCTCAACTTCTTTAGCATAACCAACTGGGTTTCTTCTATGTCCCCATAAAGCATCGAAGTCTACTAAGTTCGCAAAAATTAAACCAGTAAAATCTCTATCCATTATTTCAATAACTTGCTTCATCGAATGATCACTTGTTTTTGACGGATTAGATTCAGTTATACCTTTTGTATTAAAGATATCATAAATCTTACCGACACTAATTACGTCATAATCTTTTTCTTTTAAACTATCTAAAACAGTTTTTCCATAAGGATCAAGTGCATAATCATGACGATTTGAAGTTCTTGCAAAAGTATTTTTATCTTCTCCAATAAATGGACGAGCAATTACTCTACCTAATTTCCACTCATCTTTCATTACAATTTCACGAGCAATTTCACAAACACGATATAGTTCATCTAAACCAAAATGTTCTTCATGAGCTGCTATTTGTAATACAGAGTCAGCAGATGTGTAGACAATCATTGCTCCTGTTTTAATATGTTCTTCTCCTAGTTCAACTAAAATTTCTGTACCACTTGAAGATTTATTACCAATTACTTTATGTCCAGTTTTTTCTTCTAACTCTTTAATTAACTCATCTGGAAATCCCGTTTCGGTAAATGTTATAAAAGGTTTTTCAATATTAAGTCCCATAATTTCCCAGTGGCCAGTCATAGTATCTTTTCCAACACTCTTTTCATTTATTTTAGTGTAGTATGCCATTGGATTATCACTTGGTTCAACTCCCATTACATGGTGTAGATTACCAAGTCCTAATTTCTGTAGATTTGGGGCATTTATTCCGCCAACTGCTTTTGCAGTATGTCCTAGTGTATCTGATCCTAAATCTCCATATTCAGCTGCATCGTGCATTGCACCAACGCCTACTGAGTCTAAAACTATTGTAATTATTCTATTATATTTCATGCTATCATCTTCTTTCTATATAATTATAACAAATTTTAAATTTATTAGCATTACTTACCACGCGGAAAAAATTGATCATAGGCATTTTTTAATTGCTTACTCTGTAAATGAACATAGATCTGTGTTGTACTAATATCACTATGTCCCAATAGTTCTTGTACATGCCTTAAATCTGCCCCACCTTCTAAAAGATGTGTTGCATATGTATGTCTGAATGAATGGGGACTATATTTATTTCTTATATCATTATTTTGAATAATTCTCTGAAGTGTTGTATAAACATATTGCCTGCTTAAATTATTACCTTTATTATTAATAAAAATATTATTATTTTTACTATCAAAAGTACTCCTATATGACAAGTATTTTTTAAGTTTAGTAATTGCTAGATCGGATATTGGTACATATCTTAGCTTACTACCTTTTCCTTTAACTCTAAGAATTTTATTATCAAAGTTAATATCGTTGAAACTTAAATCACATAACTCTGAAACCCTCAGACCACAAGAATATAAGAGTTCAAAAATAGCATTATGATAGATATCGATTGATGAATCAGTGAAACTATTAAAAATTTTATTCAAATCACTTTTCTCTATCAAACTTGGTAGTATTAAACTATCTTTTTTACTCTTTAACTTTAATGTAGGATTTAGTACATCATCATTAACTGAAGATATAAAATTATGAAAATTCTTAATAGTTGAAAGTGCATGTGTTATTGTACTTGAAGCGAGTCCATCACTAATCTCTGCAACATAATCGATAATCACTTCATTATCAATCTCATTTATACTCTTAATTTCACGCTCATTTAAATATTCAAAATACTTATTAAGTTGATTTGAATAACTCGCTATTGTCGCTTGGGCTAGCTGCTGATTAATTGATATTTCAAAGATATACATCTCTAATGCATCATTTATATCCATCTAATCACCTATATTTCTAATTTAAATTGATAAATTGCATCATTAAAATCTTTTAATTTATTACATGATATTCCTAATAATCTTATTGGATCTTCTATATTTTCGTTATCATACATTAACAATGATTCTTCATATATCTCATCAAAATCTTGTAGATCATAGTCTAAAGTAACTGATCTTGTTATCGTTGTGAAGTCATAAGTTCTAATAGTTATCGTTAAACTGTTTGATACTACACCCTCACTTTTAAGTCTATTTGACACTTTAATCGCCAAATCTCTAAACTTTTGGGTAATAATAGTATAATCGGTAACATCTTCATTGAAGGTTGATGATGTACCAATGGACTTAAGACTCTCTTCTGTATCTATTGTATAATTACCGATTCCTTGAATTTTCTTTAAGGTCTTATCAGTATTTCTCCCCAATAAAACTTTTATAGTTTGATATTTACTACTATCTAAGAGATCTCCTATAATATTAATTCCTTCATTCTTTAATAAAGGAGCGGTTTTCTTACCTATGCCATGCATTTCTTCGATTTTAATCGGGAAAATCTTATTCTCAATCTCATTTTTTCTAATTAATGTAATTCCCATTGGCTTTTGCATATCACTAGCCATTTTTGCAAGGAACTTATTTACAGAAATACCAATTGAACATTTCAATTGATATCTTTCATATAATTTATTTTGAATTTCAAAAGCTAAATCTAATGGTCTTTTATACTCTTTAACTTCCTCAGTAAGATCTAAGTAGCACTCATCAATACTCACTTGTTCAACTTTATCAGTAAATTCTTTAAGAAAGTTTACAAATTTTTTGGAGAGTTCACTGTAATACTTATGATCATTTACTACAAAAGTTATGTTTGGACATAATTTTAAGGCCTCACTAGTACTCATTGCACTCCTTACTCCATATGCACGAGCCTCATAAGTTGCTGTAGTAATAATACCAGTTCCACGTTTACCTGCAACTGCAACAGGTAAGCCGATTAACTCTGGATTTCTAATCTGCTCAGCAACAGCAAAAAAAGCATTTAAATCAATATGAAAAATATATTTATCCAATTAACTATTCACCTTTGATTGTGACATCTCATATAACTCACGTGCAGTTTTAATACTAGATTCACTATTTATTCCAGTCGACATTATTGCTAACTTCTCTATCAATTCACTACCTTCAAGTATTTTTATAGTAGTCTTACCTACTTTATCGCTATTATCTTTTGTTACATAGAAATTGTAATTACTACAAGCTGCTACCTGGGCAAGATGTGTAACTGCAAAAGTCTGTGATGACTTAGCTAACTCCGCCATTTTAAAGCCAATACTGCTTGCAACACTACCACTAACGCCAGTATCTATCTCATCAAATATCACAGTCGATATTCCAAATAACTTACTAAATACAACCTTTAGTCCAAGCATTAAACGAGATAGTTCTCCACCTGAGGCAACCTTATTTAACGGTTCAAGTGCGAAACCTCTATTCATTGATACTAAAAACTCAATATCATCAATACCATTGTTGCTGTAATCTTTTCTCTCAAGTTTAATCTCAAACTGAGCATTATCTAACTCTAAATCTTTAAGGTGCTCTAAAACACTATTTACTAACTTATCTTTAGCTATTTCTCTTTTTTCACTTAACAATTTAGCTTTCTCTAAATAAGCACTTTCACTAAGTTTTAGTTTCTTATTTAACTCAAATAAAACAATGTCCTTTGATTCAAAGTAATCAATCTTTTGTTTCATTTCTTGATATTTATCGTTAAAGATTTCAAATGAACCACCGTATCGACGTAATAACTGACTCATTTCAAATAAACGTTCTTCGATTCGATTTAAGGCAAATTGATCAAAATGCATCCCATCAAGCTGGCTAGCTAATTCATCTTTAATATCTACCACTTCTAAATATAAAGAATTTGATCTCTCAATTAATGATTCATAACCTTCGAAGTCACTTAGATGGTTAATCTTATTCTTAAATTCATAAAGATTCTCAATAACACCATTATTACTATTTAAAATATCTAATGGTATTTTTAAGTTGTCATAGATTTTTTCAAATGAAGTCATCATTTTAACTTCATCGCTTAATTCGTTATACTCTTTTTCATCAGGTTTAACAATATCAATCTGCTTTAACTGTTCTTTAATAAATTCAATCTCAATTTCATTATAGAATGTATTTTCTAAATCATATATTTCTTTCTTAATATTGCTATAAGTTTTATATAAGTTTTTGACATCATTTAAAATTTCTTCATGTTTGCCATAGGCATCAACTAAATTAAGATGGACACTTTTATTTAAGAGATACTGAGTGTCTCTTTGAGAATGAATATCTAATTCAAATTCAAAAACATCTTTAAGAGTTGATAGTGTAACACTTCGACCATTAATTCTGGCAATAGAGCGATTATCTACTGTAATCTCTCTTGAAATAATATAAGTTTCATCAAATGGTATGCCAAGATCACTTAATGTATTTAAAGTTTTCTTATTATTAAATGTAAATGTACCTTCAATAAAGGTATTTTTATTTGTATCTTTTGCTATTGTAGTTAAAAGACGATTCCCACATAAGTAGCCTAAAGCATCAATAATTAAAGATTTACCTGCACCTGTATCACCAGTAATTGCAATAAATCCATCATTAAAATTAAGATTTTGTTTATCAAATAATACGTAATTTTCTATATATAAGTTGACTAACATAGCTACTTCCTTTCAATATCTTCCTTTATAGCATTTAATACATAATTAGAGTTTAAATTTAAATGACGACGTAAACTTAAAACAGAGCCATGTTCAACAAATTGATCGTCAATTCCAAAGCGTGTAAGTTTAACTTGGATATTTTTATCATTATAGTAATCGTTTATCATACTAGATAAGCCACCATTCAACATCTCATTCTCATAAGTGAATACTGGAACATTTAATTTAGCAATCTCATCTAAAAGAGTAGTATCTAATGGTTTAATAAAACGTGCATTTATTAAAGCGATATTTAAATTATTACTTTCAATCTTTCGCTTGAATGAATCTATACAAGTTCCATAAGCGATTAAAACAGCATCTATATTATCATTATAGATTTCCTTAGTCCAAAGTCCTAGATCTATATACTCAAACTGGTCATTTTCCTTATAATATGTTGAACCTCGAGGATATCTTATCGCGACTGGTTTTTGATATTTAAAAGCACTATAAAGTAGATTTTGAGTTTCTTCCATATCTTTACCTTGAACAATTACCATATTTGGAATACTATTTAGAATACTAATGTCAAATACACCTTGATGTGTATCTCCATCTTCACCAACAATACCCGCACGATCGACACCAATAACAACTGGTAAATTCATTCTTGCGATATCATGGTTAATTTGATCATATGATCTTTGCAAAAAAGTGGAATATAGAACTAAAAATGGTTTTTTATTAGCTATTGCAAGACCTGCGGCAAAAGTAGTTGCATGAGATTCAGCAATACCTGGATCAAATGTTCGATTAGGATATAACTTTTGAAAATCTAATAATTTACTTCCAGCTAACATCGCTGGCGATATCGCTACAATATCTTCATCTTCTTCAGCTAATCTAATTAAGGTATTTGAAATAACTTCAGAGTATGTAATATTATGCTCATCTAAACTAGTTAGTTGTTTTCCAGTTTTAACATCATATTGACCAACTCCATGCCAATCTCCAAGTGTATCTTCTTCACAAGCTTTTATACCCTTACCTTTTGTCGTAACAACATGTAATATGATTGGATCATCTTGTTCTTTAGCATATTTAAAGGCTTTAATTAAGTCTTTAAAATTATGTCCATCAATTGGCCCAATGTATTCAATACCAAAATTAGTAAAAAGACTATCTTCAATAACATTCTTTTTAATGACATTTTTTACTGAAGATAGAGAATCTAAAACAACATTACCAAAATTGTTTCTTGATAGTGTAGATGAAATATCTCTCTTTACCGATGTGTAAGGCTTACTAACTCTTAACTTATTAAAACTCTTATTAACCCCACCAACATTCTTAGAGATACTCATATTATTATCATTAAAAACAATAATAACTTTTTTATTCGTATCACCTAAATGATTCAATGCTTCAAAACTCATACCATTTGTAATAGATCCATCACCAATGACTGCTATTACTTCATGATCTTCTTTATTTAAATCACGACTAACAGCCATTCCTAAGGCCGCTGATATTGATGTTGAAGAGTGTCCTGCTTCCCAATCATCACCTTCACTTAGCTTCTGAAAGCCTGATAAACCTTTAAATTGTCTTAAAGACTTAAAATCTTTAGCACGACCGGTTAATATTTTATGGACATATGATTGATGACCAACATCAAAAATAAACTTATCATTTGGATTATTAAATACATAGTGTAAAGCAATACTTAATTCTACTACACCAAGATTACTAGATAAATGACCACCAGTTTTTGAAATACTCTCATATAAAAAGTTTCTAATATCACTAGCAAGTGCATTTAGTTGATCATCATCTAAATCTTGAATAAATTCAGGGTTTTTAATGTCGTAAAGGTTCATAAATCCTCCTAGTTATTTCTCAATTTTATTTCGTTAATTATTTTATATAAATTACCATTACTTAAATTTAAGTCTGATAACAAGTTAAAGCAATTATTAAATAATTCCTCTAAATATTCTTCACTCTTTTCTAATCCCATCAGTTTCACATAAGTTGACTTATTATTATCTTCATCTGATGAATATTTACCTAGATCCTTAAATGTTTTTGTTACATCAAAGATATCATCTTGTACTTGAAAAGCAATGCCAAGATTTAGAGCTAATTCATTTAGAAGCTTAATATCTTTTTCTTTATTTGCAATAATTGCCGCTGCAATCATTGCGAACATAATTAAATTAGCTGTTTTAAACTCATTAATCTCATTAATATCAGAGACGGATAAAAGTTTATTTTCACCTTTTAAATCCAACTCTTGACCATAGATCATTCCATTGTTTCCAGCATGTTTTGCTAATAATGATATAAGTTTTATTTTTGTATCATTATCATTTGCATTATCATTACTAATAATTGCAAATGCATCAGTTAAAAGACTATCTCCAGCTAAAATAGCAATATCTTGGCCAAACTTCTTATGTACTGAAAGTTTACCGCGACGATAATCATCATTATCCATTGCTGGTAGATCATCATGCACTAATGAATATGAGTGAATAAACTCTACTGCAAGTGCTGCTGCTAAACCTTTATTTAGATCTATCTTGTAATCATTTAAAAGTGCAAGCAAAATTAAAGGTCTGATACGTTTGCCACCATCACTTGTAGCATAGATCATCGCATCTTTAACATAACCTTCCTTTTCGTAAGTATAAGCACTTAAATATTTCTCAAATAAATCTAACATTTTAGTCCTGGTACTTTTCTACTAATTCGTTAATTGAAGTCTCAAAACCCTCTAATCTTTTATTACATTTTTGGATTAATTGTAAACCTTCTTCAAATAACTTCATAGATTCATCTAAACTTTCATTTTCACTAGATAATTTTGTATTTATCTCTTCTAGACGCTTTATAGCTGCCTCAAAATCAAAATTACTCATAATCAATCTCCTTTTCTAAAACTTTCGCTTTTAAACTCCCATCTTGCATTTTTATTTCTATCGTACTTTCAATATTAATATCATCAATCTTTGAAATAACCTTATTATCCATTGATACTAGACTATACCCTCTTTTTAAAGTATTAATTGGGGAATATGAATCTAATAAATTAAGTTGAGAAGCAAATTTATTTCTAATGCTCTCTTGGTATTTATTAATATTATTATTTAACTCATTATTTAAATTATTTACTTTTATTTTTTCGTTAGTAATCGTCTTATTTAATTTACTCATTAAATTATTGCTTAAATCTTTAAAATGCTTAATCTCTCTTAATTGTTTATCTTTATAATTAAGTAAAGTACTATTATAAGTATCCAGTAACTTAGTATATTTATTAACTAATAGTTCTGGATGTAAATAGATTGGCTTACTCGCATAAGTATATAGTAACTGATTACTATTATTAACTTTATACTGCATTTTATCGATAAAAGTATTTTTTAAGTTATTAAAACTAACCTTAACATCGACTATATTTGGTGTTATAAGTTCAGCTGCTGCTGTTGGTGTTGGAGCACGTAAATCACTAACGAAATCACTAATAGTAAAGTCTATTTCATGTCCTACCCCACTGACAATTGGTGTCTTTAACGCAAAAATAACGCGGGCCAAGTCTTCTTCATTAAAGGCCCATAAGTCTTCAATCGATCCACCACCACGCGCTAAAATAATTGCATCATGATTAGCTTTATCTGCAATTAAAAGTTTATCTATTATATCTAAATGAGCCGTATTACCTTGTACAAGACTAGTATAGACATTGACACTAGCCATTGGCCAGCGACGCTCTAATGTCGTTAAAATATCATTTAATGCCGCACTATCTTTACCACTAATAATAGCGATACTTTGCGGATATCTTTTAAATGTCTTTTTATACTCTTCTTTAAATAATCCTTCTTCATTTAATTTTTTCTTTAATGCTTCAAACTTTAATGCTAAATCACCGATACCATCTTCTTGCATATCAGTAACATAAAGCTGTAATGAGCCACTTGATTCAAATATAGAAACAGATGCAGTTAAATTTACTTTCATACCATCCTTCGGCATAAATTTTACTCTACTTGCACTACTTGCAAACATCACACAAGAAATACGCGAACTTTCATCCTTTAATGTAAAGTACATATGTCGGTTATTATGGTAGTTAAAGTTTGATATCTCGCCTACAACATTAATGTTTTGTATTAGGAAATCGTTATCCAACTTCAATTTCAAATAAGCAACTAATGATTTAACTGACCATTTTTGACTCATACTCGATCAAGTACTCCATTAATTAATTTATAACTATCATAACCTGCGTATTTTTTTGAATATTTAACCGCTTCGTCAATGATTACAGCCTTATCAGCATCTTCACTTAATAATTCCGCTACACCAACGAGTAAAATAGCTTGCTCTACATAGCCTAAACGATCAAAAGACCAATCCTCTAACTTATCCTCAATAATACCTGTTAAGTATTGTAAATGGTCAAATAGATTAGCCGTTATATTTAAAAAGAAAATATCCTTTTTAACTTTATCATCTTCTATATTATTATTTATAGATTCATATATATCATTCTTTAATACTAAAGTTTGATATACACATATTATACCTTGTTCTCTTATCTCTGATCTTGTCATATACCCTCCACAAAAAAACACCTCAAAGGTGTTTTAAAAAATAAATCCAACTACCGAAATGTTTATGATTACATCAGAAACACTAGTCCCGTTACTAATTACCTCAAATATTTTTCTCTGTACATTCTCAATAACACCTAGTGCACGATTTCCATACTTTAACATAACTTCAATATTTAGGACTAATTCACCTTCATTATAACTTATATTAACCTTATTATGTAAGACAGCTTGTGAACTATCGCTATTAATAATGACTTGTTTAACTAAATCACTAAAGACATTTTTTTGAATAGCAAGTGTTCCAAGTGAATTATCATCCTGGTTAATTTCTATATAATTTGAATTCATAATTATCACCTATAACTATTATAACAAATTAAGTTAAACAATAGTAGTAAATATCATAAATATAAGCACTATGATTTATTCAATTATATTTGCATTATTTAATATTTCATCAGGGATAATTATCCCTAAATGATCCGCAACTGTAATATTTACATATAGGCTTAAATCAGACTCTTCTAAGTAAACAACTGGTATCAAACTAATATCAGCTTTGTTAACTAAAACGTCATAAGCCATTGCTCCTGCGCGCTTTCCGACACTTAGATATTCTATACCATCAGTTATTAAACCACCAGCTAAAACCATCCCACTCTCACCTGAGACTGTAACGATATTATTGTCATATGCGATATTAGTAACAATACTGTAACTTTCAGCTACTAGATTATCTGTAGGTACGTAGATAGCATCAACTTTACCAACTAATGACTCAACAACTTGTTGTAATTGATTAGCATCAGAGACACTAGCATCTATATAATCCATACCTAGTGCTTTTATTTCTGCCTCAGCAATACTAGCCTGATATCTTGAGTTATCTTCTGAATTTGCATATACAACTCCAACTCTTTTAGTATCAGGAGCAATCTCTTTCATTAACTCAATTTGACGTTTAACAGGAGTTAGATCACTAACACCACTAATATTAGTATTAGGTTTTTCATTACTTTCAACTAAACCAGCACTAATAGGATCTGTAAGAGCACTAAAGATAACCGGTATATCACTAGTTTTATTAGCTATTGCCTGAGCTGCAGGTGTTGCAATTGCATAAATTAAATCCGGATTATCATTTACTATTTTACTAGCAATTGTTTCAGTATTAGCTGTATCACCTTGAGCATTATGATAATCAATTACGTAATCTTCATTTTCAACTAAGCCTAAATTACTAAGTTCACTAATAAAACCATCATATGTAGCATCTAAAGCTTCATGAGATGTATATTGTAGTACGCCAATTTTTAATAAATCTTTGTTCTCAGTTGTATTACTATCCTCACAAGCAATAAGTATCAAAGTAATACTTAAGATCGTTAATATCATTTTTAATTTCTTCATATTCATTTCCTCCTAATAAAAAAAGCCCTCTAAACAATTAGAGAACGAATGATCGTGGTACCACCTCTGTTTACAATAAAAATGCTATTGCCTCACAGTGACATTTTAATGGTTGTCAATCAAGATAGCCTACTTAATGTTCGGTATCTAACTCAATGATGTATTCGATTAATTGTTTCCAATTACTTTCACCAGACGTAATCTCTCTAAAGTAAAACTAATAATTTACTTCTTCATATCTTTGTTTATAAAATAAATTAGTTAATATAAGTCAAGAATAATATACGTAAATTAGTTTCAGTTTTTGAACATTATTAAAAGAACTTAAATGTAATTTAAATTTCATGATATAATTTAATTGTAAATAAGATTACATCAATACTCGTACAATGTACCAGTATTACACATTGAATAAATTACTCGAATTAATTTATTACAACATGCGATTAACACAACTTTATGGACTTTTCCTTGTTGTGTTTTTCTTTTGTAGTAATCTTTAAAACTATTGGTTTTTAGTTTAGTTCTTAAACTACAACTGACAGCTAAATACAAAAGCGATAAATCATCTATAATCAAGTTACGAGACTAGAAAGTAGAGATCTATC
>CAYTTS010000028.1:0-16810 GCA_964440875.1 uncultured Erysipelothrix sp.
AAATTGAAATATTAAATAAAAGACCTAGAAAGTGTTTAGGTTGGAAATCTCCATACGAAATCTACTATAATGTAGTGTTGCAATTAATTTGACAATTCAAGTATTAAAAAAGAGAATATTTCTATTCTCTACTTTATATATACTCGTTTAACGCGACTACTAATTAAGGTTAAGACCTCATAGACAATACTACCTCGATGTTTTGCCAACTCTTCAATACTATTCTTATCGCCAAATATTTCAACTTTATCATATAATTTAACATGCTCATCAACTAATACCATAGCTATATCCATACAGACGTTACCGACTACTGGATACAATCTATCATTGATCATTACCATCAGACCGGTATCAGCTCTTAAAAAGCCATCACCATAGCCAATCTTAATTGAGGCAACATATTCTTTATCCTTACTCTCGTATCTTCCATCATAGCCGACACTAGAGCCTTTACTAACTTCTCTTAGTGATATTACTTTAGTGTATAAACTACTTGTACTCTGTAGACCATGTGATTTAATACCACCAAAATTTCCAATTCCAATACGACATGCATTAGTATAATCCTCTTTAAATATAAGAGCACTATTACTACTGGAAGCATGTATATATTTAAAATCTCTATCTAATGCTTCGACAAGTCTTTGAAACTTACTAAAGTCTTCATTCAACGATTTTAAATCATTTTTAGCATAGTGTGTGAAGATACCTTCGATTTCGTTACCCTCTAATAAGCTTAATGCTTCTTTAACCTCAGTAAGATCATTTAAACCTAAACGATTCATTCTAGTATTAACTTTGATATGAATTTTTAAGTTTTTAATATCTAAATCTTTTATCTCATATGCTAACGCTAATGTAGTTAGCGAAATAGTAATATTATTAGCAAGCGCTAAATACAATCTATTACTATCAATATGTCCCATAACTAAGATAGGTGATTTAATATTGTTCTCTCTTAAATATAAGGCCTCATCTAAACTTGCTGTACATAAATATGGGACATTAAGACTATCATAATGTTTTGCTAATGCTAAACTTCCAAGTCCATAGGCGTTGGCCTTAACGACCGCAAAAACATCTTTATTACTTATCTCTTTATATATATTGTAATTATGAATTACTTTATTTAAATCTACCTCTAAATGTGTATCAAAATTGCTCATATTATCTTATCTGTACCGTATTAGCTTGATATACCGCTACAGCACCTGCAAATAAAACTTCAACAAATGAAAAGTAGCCACCAATATTAAATGAGAATAATAATTGGAAAAATGATCGCATTGGAATTCTTCCAATAAAGATTAAGAAATAGAAATACATAGCTAATAAAACACTAAATACGCCTAAAACTCCAGCAATTACTAGAAACTCACTAGTCGTTCCTCTTCCAATTTTTCTAACTAAATTACCCATAACATAACCAATAGATAAAACTGCAATATAATAAATTAAATTAATTCCGATTTGAGTTGCAATATATAAAACAAGTGATCCAACAAGACCAACAATAATACTTGCAGGTACTCCTAAAATAAGAGTTTTCTTAATTCGATCCTTTTTGCTTACTGCATGATAATTAAACTTCATATAACCATCTCCTGTATTTAATATTATATCATTAGAAAGCAGTTTATAGTATATTAATGTATAATAAAAATAGAAGGAGTGATACTATGCGATTCAAACATAAAGATTCTAAATTTAAACTATTTGTTGATGGTGAAGAAGTTGGCTCACTTACTTACGAAGATCATGATAATGTTTTACATTTCAATAGCGTAAATGTTGATCCTAATCATCAAAATCAAGGATATGCCTTTAAAATATTAACTGAGGCAACAACTTACGCAAGAGATAATGATTATAAGGTCTTGCCAGTATGTCCTTATGTCATTAGCGCCTTTGATAGAGGTGGCTTTGAAGATTTAGACGCACGCTAAGATACAATTAAATTGTATCTTTTTATATGGTATAATAATTTTAGGAGTGAGTATCTTGAAATTGTTAAAAAGTGAAGAAAAAATAGTTCAGTTTCTACAATTAAATGACTTAATGGAACTTTTATTTATTTTTCCTTATCGGTATGATAATAATGAGTTAGAAGATTTTTCTAATTGGAAAATAAATGATAAAGTCTTTTTTAATGGTTTATTACTAAGTAAACCGAGAACGGCATATTTCAATAGACGCTCATCATCAAGATTTCAAGTTGAATATCAAGGTAATATTATAGATTGCACAATCTATAATCGTAAATGGATATCTAGTTTAGAGCCAGGGATTAATATTAATATTGAGGGAAAATATTCTGGTATTAATCGAGTTACAGTAAGTAATTATAATACTAATAAATTAGAATCAAGTCTTGGTATGTTTCCTGTCTACTCACTTACTAGTGGAGTTACAATTAGTTCTTATAGAAAATTCTTAAAGAAAGTTTTTAATAAGTACCAAAGTGAAATAGTAGATGAAATACCAGCTGATATTACTGAAAAGTACCGTCTTCTACCTTTAGTAAAAGCACTTGAGTACATTCATTTTCCTAAAAACTTTAATGAGGTTAAACTAGCGGTTAGAACATTGAAGTACCGTGAGTTCTTATTATTTAATCTTGCGAATGAATTTAATAATCTTGAAAATAGGAACACCTTAAAGTTAGCCAAATCTTTTGATAGTGAAGATGTCTTTAAACTAGCTAATTCCCTTAACTTCAATTTAACAAAGGATCAATTTACATCGCTAAATGAGATTATTTATGACTTAAATAGCAATAAATTAATGAATCGATTACTACAAGGAGATGTTGGTAGTGGGAAAACTGTTGTTGCAGCCTTAGCAATGTATGCCAATATTTTAGCTGGCTATCAAGCGGCGTTTATGGTTCCTACAGAAATATTAGCTATTCAACAATATGAATATTTTAAGGAACTATTTAAAAATCATAATATCAATGTTGTCTGCTTGTATTCAGCTTTAAAAACATATAAGAAGAATGAGATTATTAAACAGATTGAAAATGGTGATGCTGATATTATAGTGGGAACTCATGCTTTAATTCAAACTGCTGTAAATTACTCAAATTTAGGTTTAGTAATAGTTGATGAGCAACAACGTTTTGGTGTTAATCAAAGATCATCGCTATTTGAAAAAGGGATTTTAACAGACAGACTTTTAATGAGTGCTACACCAATTCCAAGAACGATGGCCTCAGTACTATTTTCTAGTATGGATGTTTCAACAATAGAAACTATGCCTAATGATAGAATACCTATTAAAACGGCGGTTATAGATAATAATTCAATGAAGTCGATACTTGATGATTTAATAAGTTTAATTAACGAAGGTAGTCAGGTATATGTTGTCTGTCCCGCTATAGAGGCGAGTGATGAGAGTTCTTTAAGTGATGTCGATACTATTTATCAATCTTTAAATATCGCTCTTAATGAGCGTAAAAACTTAGATATTAAGATAGCTAAATTACATGGTAAGATGGACGCTAAGGAAAAAGAGTTAATAATGAAAGATTTTGAGCAAAAAAAGTATGACATACTCGTTAGTACAACCGTTATAGAGGTTGGAATCAATGTCAAAAATGCTAATGCGATGGTAATCTATAATGCCAACTCATTTGGTTTATCACAGCTTCACCAGCTTAGAGGAAGAGTTGGTCGCGGGCATAAACAAGCATACTGTTATTTATTAGATAAAAGTACGACGATTGAACAACGTGAGAAAATTGAATTTTTAGCAAGTACAAATAACGGATTTGAGATCTCAGAGTATGATTTAAACTTACGAGGTCCAGGTGATGTTTTAGGAATTAGACAAAGTGGTATACCTAACTTTGTTTTAGGTGATTTAACAAAGGATAAAGTAATGTTAGATTTAGCGAGTAAAGATGCTAAAATGATTATTAATGACTTAGATAATAAGTCTTATCGTGATATAATAAGAAAAGTAATGAAAGATATAGAAAGAAAGTAGTGAGCTTATGTCAATTTTAAAATGGTTAAGTGATAATGATATTAAATATAATGATGAAAGATTAATATTAGATGCTTTTATCCATTCATCGTACGTGAATGAAAACCCACATATGGAATCTGATTATGAAAGATTAGAATATATTGGTGATGCGGTTCTTCAGTTATGGACATCAAAAAGATTATATGATTTAAAACCTAAATTAGCAGAAGGATTAATGACAACATATCGTGCTTCAATAGTATGTGAGGAAGCACTTGTTTCTTATGCAAAAGAGTTAAAATTAGGAAGATTCTTAAAACTTGGAGCAGGAGAAGAACGTAGTGGCGGTCGTAGCCGTGATTCTATCTTAGCCGATATGATGGAGGCCTTTATTGGTGCTCTATATATTGACAGTGGTTTTGAAGCAGTAGATAAGGTTTTAAGTATGGTTATTACATTTGAAAAAGAAGATGAAATAAGACCAGCAATTATTGATTATAAGACTAGACTTCAAGAGTATATTCAAGCAGATACACGTGGATCCTTAGTTTATGAAGTAATTGAAACAAAAGGACCTTCAAATAACCCAACATTTAAGATTTCAGCAGTTAATGAAGGAATTACTTTAGGTGTTGGTGTTGGTAGTAGTAAGAAGCGTGCTGAGCAAAATGCTGCAAAGGATGCGTTTTTAAAATTAGTAAAGTAGGTGGATTATGAATTTAGAAGAATTAGGAATAAAGTTAGAAATAGATAATAATTTAATCCATCATTTATATGGTGGTACATTAAGAAAACCGGTATTTAATCAGAGTGAAAAAGTTCTAAGTGTTGAGATAAAGGTAAATAATGTTTTACCTTTTACTTTGTATCGTGCTTTTATCGATAAATTAAGTGATCAATTTGAATATACAGTTGATCTTTTAGTCGTTAGTGAAAATAATGAAGTTGCTGTTAAAGATATCCAGGCTTATTTTGATTATTTCTTAAAACGCCAAACAATTAGAAATAAAGACTTTTTAATAAATGTTAACGAGGACAACGAAATTTTAATTTTAGTTAATGATGAAGATAGTAAAGCGGATTTGAAAAAGATATATTCAAACTTACAACTTTACTTTATAAAAATAGGTGTTAAGAATATTATTAAAATAGTTGATAATAAGATTAAATTAAATACAAAACGAGTAGAAGGATCAAACAATAGTGTAAGTAAAGAAGTTGTTAATGAAGTATTTGATTATGGTAGTAGAAACTCATATGAAAAAGTTAACATTATTGATCTAAAAGATGGATTAGAAAAAGTTGAGTTTGAAGGTCAAGTATTTAAACTTGAGAATAGACAATTAAAAAGTGGTAAGCATCTTCAAACAATGATTGTAAAAGATGACACAGGTGCTTTTGTTGTTAAAAGATTTGAAGGAAGAAGACATAGTGAAGAAGATATATTTAGCATTAAGAAGGGTAGTTTTGTTAATGTTAAGGGGGTTCTTCAGTATGACACTTACTCACGAAGCAATAATGTGATGGCTGATGCTATTGCCAAAATTACTAAGACCAATAATCGTATTGATACAGAGAGTGTAACAAGGGTTGAATTACATGCCCATACTAATAGATCTGAAATGGACGGAGTATGTGATGTTAAAGAACTAATTGATACTGCTGTAAACTTTGGACATCGTGCGGTTGCTATAACTGATCATATGGTTATTCAAGCTTTCCCTGATGCCTATAATCACTATAAAGGTTTAAAAAGAGGGAATAAAGATTTAGACTTTAAAGTATTATTTGGTACTGAATTTAATATTGTTGAAGATGAGTCGCATATTATTAGAAATTATCAAGATAAAGATGAGTTCAAAGATTCATATGTAATTTTTGATATTGAGACAACAGGTCTTTCAAATCGATATAATGAGATTATTGAATTTGGAGCTGTTAAAGTAGAAGGAAATCAAATAGTTGATCGTCTTCAGTTCTTTGTTAAGCCAGAGGAAGAGATTTCAGTTCATATAACAAATTTAACTAAGATCGATAATAATCATGTTAAAGATGCTAATAGTATTGAAAGTGAAATAAAACGTATTACAGAGTTCTTTGGCGATAGTGCGATAGTTGCGCATAATGCATCATTTGACTATGATTTTTTAAATGCAGTTTTAGATAAGTATAATCTAGATAATATTAATAACGTTGTTATTGATACTATGTTGCTTTCAAGATTATTAAATCCGCAACGAAGATACCATAACTTAGGGGCAGTTGCTAGATTCTATAGTATTCCATACGATGGGGATGTTGCTCACCGTGCTGATTATGATGCTGAGATTACTGCTAATGTATTTATAAGTATGCTATCACAGCTTAAAGAATTAAAAATTAGCAAGTATAGCGAAATTATGGCTTTAGTTGATAAGAAGTTCTTAGTTAATGCCTTTGACTCGCATATGACAGTATTAATCAAAGAGCAGGCTGGAGTTAAAGATCTATATGAATTAATTACTAAATCACACACAGAAGAGATTGCTATAACTAGTTCAAACTCAAGTGAAGATGGAGATGTTGTTGCTGTTCCAAGATTATTAAGATCATCACTGGCAGCTAAGCGTAAACACTTACTAATTGGATCAGCATGTCAAAATGGTGAATTATTTGAGAAAGCCTTAAATAAATCACAAAAAGATTTAGAAGCTGAAATGATGTTTTATGATTATATAGAAGTTATGCCACCAGAAAATTATCGAAATTTAGTATCAAGGTTTAATATTGAAGAAGATTTAATTATAAAAGCTTTAACTAATATAGTTATGACTGCTAAACGCTTAAATAAAATTGTTGTCGCAACTGGTGATGTTCACTATATCAATCCTAATGATAAGATTATCCGTGATATTTATATTAATGCTAATGGTATCGGTGGGGTAAGACATCCTCTATATGAGAGGTCTAGTATAAAACGAGCACGTGGTAGTGCTCCTAATCAGCATTTCAGAGTTACAAAGGAGATGTTAGAAGCCTTTAGTTTCTTACCAAATGATATTGCATATGAAATTGTTGTAACTAATACGAATTTAATTAGTGATAGTATAGAAGAAGTTGCTGTTATGAAAGATTCTTTATACACTCCATCAATTGATAATGCTGAAGAAATTCTAAAAGATATTTGCTATACAAGTGCTAAAGAAATCTATGGAGAAAACTTACCAAGTATTGTATCTGATCGATTAGAGAAAGAGTTAGATAAAATTATTTATCACGGTTTTGCCGTTATTTACTATATTTCTCACTTACTAGTTAAAAAATCAAATGAAGATGGGTATATTGTTGGATCTCGTGGTTCAGTAGGTTCAAGTTTTACAGCAACAATGTCTGGAATTACTGAAGTAAATCCGCTGCCACCACATTATGTATGTAAGAAGTGTCACTATAATGAGTTTTTCTTAGAGGGAGAATATTCTAGTGGATACGACTTAGAGGCAAAAAAATGTCCTAATTGTGATAATGACTTAAGTGTTGATGGTCAAGATATACCATTTGAAACCTTCCTTGGTTTTGAAGGGGATAAAGTACCTGATATTGACTTAAACTTCTCAAGTGTTTACCAAGAAAATGCACATAACTTTACTAAGGAAATTTTTGGAGATAAGTATGTATTTAAGGCTGGTACTATTGGTACTGTTGCTGAGCGTACAGCTTTTGGTTATGTTTTAGGTTATGAAGAAGAATTAGATAAGAGTTTTTCAAGACCAATGCAAGAAGTTCTTGCAGCAAGTGCTGAAGGTGTTAAACGTACAACAGGTCAGCACCCTGGTGGAATTATTGTTATACCTAATGAATTAGATGTACATGACTTTACCCCTGTACAATATCCAGCTAATAATATTTATAGTGAGTGGAAAACGACTCACTTCCAATATGGTGATATTGAAGAAAACGTCTTAAAATTAGATATTTTAGGTCACGTAGATCCAACTGCGATGCGTTTACTACAAGATATATCAGGAATTGATGTTACGACTATACCGATGAATGATGAGAAGGTAATGTCAATATTTAATTCAACTAATAATTTAAATATAGATGATAGATATTATACAGAGAAAACTGGTGCAGCTGGTTTACCAGAGTTTGGTACACCATTTGTTAGACGAATGTTAGAAGTTACTAGACCAAATAGTTTTAGTGAACTACTAATTATTTCTGGTTTATCTCATGGTACCGACGTTTGGGCTAATAATGCTGAAAACTTAATTGCTGATGGTATTGGTCTAAGTGAAGTTATTGGTTGTCGTGATGATATTATGACTTTCTTAATCCAAAAAGGTTTAAGAGATAAGGATGCATTTGATATAATGGAATCTGTAAGACGTGGTCGTGGTTTAAATGAAAATTGGCTTGATTTAATGCGTGAGAATGATGTACCAGAGTGGTATATTGAATCATGTGAGAAAATTAAGTATATGTTCCCTAAAGCCCATGCCGTAGCTTATGTAATAATGGCCGTTAGAATTGCTTGGTTTAAAGTTTATTATCCTCATTATTACTATATTTCATACTTCTCTTTAAGAGCGAATGCTTATGAGATTGAAACTATGGTTAAAGGTAAGGAAGCAATTGAGGAGCGTCTTGCTGAGATAAAAAATAAGATGTTTGATTACGATATTCCTGCAGCCGATCGAAATCGTATGCAAAGAATATTAGGACCACTAGAAGTTTCACTAGAAATGTATTTAAGAGGTTATCGATTTAGTAATATCGATATTTACAAATCACAGGCTAGTGAGTTTGTTAGTGATCCAGAGGATGATAAAACTATCATTCCGCCATTTACAACAATCGATGGTTTGGGTGCTGCAGTAGGGCAGTCTATCGTTGATGCGAGAGCTAATGGTGAGTTCTTATCAAAACAAGATTTAATGATGAGAACACAAGTAAGTAAGAATATTAGAGAAAAATTTGATGAGTTAGGTGTTTTAGAAGGTATTCAAGAAGAGAACCAGTTATCGTTCTTTTAGGAGGAAGTTATGAAAGTATTTGAATGTAGTCGTTGCGGTAGTGCAATTAATGTCCAGAAGTCACGTGAGATTGAAGAAATTAAATGTGGTCACTGTAATAAAGAATTTGTTATTGATAAAAAGACTAAGCGTAATGCTTTGTTTATGATCTCATTTTCGATCGTTATTATATCGTTTTTAATCGCTGCTTTATCGCAAGCGATTAGAATTCCATTTGTAGTGATGTTAATACCATCATTAATTATTGGATTCTTTGCATATCGCTGGATGCTATTAATATTAGCTAAACTGAATAAATTATCATATACAGATAAGTAGAACACATTTAATGTGTTCTTTTTAAGGAGTTTAAATGAAAAAACTTATTAATAAGTATGACAAGGCCGCTATATATGACCTTTATCAAACGGTTTTAGAATATGAAGATATTGAAGATTATGATGATATTACAAAATATGAAATGATCATTGATATAAGAAATCATTTCTTAAATCATAAATCTGATTTTTATGAACTATTTTCATTAAGTAAGATTGATATCTTATTAGCAAGTAGTGAAAAAGTGTTTACAGATAAGGATATAATGAATTTAGTTAGTACAATTGCCTTCGATGATACGTTATTATATTTAATTGCATTTATTAATGTTGATGGTAACTATTTTGTCGATAAAATAATTCATGATGAATTATTAATAAATATTGACCGAACTAAACTTAAGGAGTTAGAAGTATTTAAAAACTTTGTGAGAGGATCTCTGCTTACATACGGAATTTTATTATTTAAAGATATAGATAACTTATATTTGAAAAATAGAGATGAGAACTATCATGTTTATAAAGAAGTTAAGTTAGAGAAACTAAAGAAATTTTTGCAACAATTACATGTCGAAGATTACATCCTCTTCAATGATGGTATTGCTCATAAGTATTTTAATCAAAACGAAAACTATTATACAGGTATACAAGTTGAGTATGATATTAATTACTATGTGGAACTAGGTGAATACGGTTTATTTTATGATTACTATTTACTTAAAAAAAATAAATTAATTAAAAGTTTTAAATTTTATTTTTCTGATTATATTTTAACGGACTTATTACAAACTAAAAATAATGAAGATAAGATTAATAATTTATTAGAATTATCAAGATATGAAGATGATATTATTTTAAAAACACTTTTAAATTGGCCACTATGGCATTATGGCGGAAAAAGCATTAGTCTAATATTATCTAATGAGACTAAAATTAAATCAAACAAAGATAGTTTAAGTGCTATTGATAAAGAACTAGAAGAAGAGTTTGCGATATTTTTTAATGCTTATTTATACCACGCTAATATGACATTAAAAATTAGTGAATATACTAATAGCATTGAAGAGTTTGTTTATAGAACTTCAACTGAAAATAATCAAAAGTTATTAAAGGAATCAATTGACAATAATAAATTAATTAATGATTTTATTAGCTCTAATGTTTATAAGCACTTTAAACATTACGATGAGTTTATTACTGCTTTAAGAAATCCTATAACTATTGAAAAAGGAATATTTAATGGCTTTGATGATGAGGGTAGGGCACAAATTATGAATGATAGTCGTTGTTATCATGTTATAGGTTTAAGTAGTGATATGAAAAAAGTTTTAGGTAATAGTGATCTTAGACTATTTGATATAACATTATTACTATTAAATAATTATGTCTGTTACTATTTTTTTATCAATGAATATAATATTGAGTTGGGACCAAATCTAAGGAGTATTATCGATGAGTCGTATACCAATAGTAAACATATTTATAATATTAATGATATAATAAATATACAATAAAGGAGGCAATCCTATGAGCAAAAAGCGTAAAATTATTATAATAACCATTAGCACTTTGCTAATAATTATGGTTTTATCATTTCTCTATTTGAAGTTTATCAAAGACTTTAGCTTTGCTAATATCTCTGATTCAACAGTTGCTGCATTACTTATTGGACTTGCAATTATTCTTGTAGCATTCAGTAAACCTAAAGATACTTTAGACCGCCAATGGCGCCATAAAGGATGGTGGGATAAGTAGTCTCTTAAGGTTGTAGAACTTAAGCATTTGTAGTATAATATAATTACTGAAAGAGGAGTGGTGAAAACCACTCCATTATTTGTGATAAAATAGAGGTGAAAAGATGAGTACTAAAGAAATTATTAGGGAAGTTTTAGAGCCAGTCGCAAAAAGTCATGACATTACAATCGTTGATATTGTCTTCCATAGTGGAAGTGTCATAGAAATACCGATTATGTTTTCTGATAAGAGTATGGATTTAGAGACTTGTGGTATGATGGCTGATTTATTTGCGGATGCCTTAGAAAACGTTGAGGGTATGAACTATGACTATATGTTAGACGTATGTTCACCCGGAGCTGAAAGAGTTCTAAATGGGTTAGAAGATATGTTAAGAGAGATTGATAGTCATGTGTACGTTAAACTTGCCAACCCTAAAGCTGGATTCTTTGAGATTTATGGTGATCTAGTTGAAGTTAATGAAGATAAAATAACAATTAGTTACATGGAAAAGACTCGTAGTAAAAAAATGGATATTGATACTGACAATATCGGCTTAATTAGATTAGCAATTAAATTGTAAGGAGAGAGTATGAAAACCAGTGAATTTATAGCGGCAATTCAATTAATTGAAGATGACCGTAATATTAGTAAGGACATTATTGAAGAAGCTTTAATTGAGGCAATCGGAAAAGCACTTAAAAAGCATATTAATGCTAACGATGCAAACGTTAAAGTTGTAATGGATGAAGAAACTGATGAAATGCGTATTTATCAAGTTTTTGATGTTGTAGAAGAAGTTGAAAACTTTGATACAGAACTATCTTTAGAGGAAGCTTTAGATGATAAAGAAGATGCTAAAATCGGTGATGTAATTTTATTAGAGCATGAAATCGGTGATTTAGGTCGTCCAGCAGCAATGCTTGCTAAGAATGTTTTAAAACAAAAGATTAGAGAAGCTGAAAAGCAAAGTGTATATGATGAGTACATTCATCAATTATATGAAATGATTACTGTTCAAGTTGATACAGTTGAAGATCGTTTCTTATTTGTTGATTTAGGTAGAGCTCACGGTATTATGCCACTTTCAGCACAAATTCCAAATGAACACTATTATGAAGGTCAAAAATTAAAAGTAGTTATTACTGAAGTTAATAAAGACTCAAAAGGTGCACAAATTATTGTATCTCGTGCTGATGATCATTTTGTAAGAAGATTATTTGAGATGGAAGTCCCAGAAATTTATCAAGGTATTGTTGAAATTAAGGCAATAGCAAGAGAAGCTGGAGATAGAACAAAGATTGCGGTATATTCAAAAGATGAGAATATTGATCCTATCGGAGCATGTATTGGACCTCGTGGTTCACGTGTTCAAGAAGTTATCGAAGAACTTCAAGGTGAGAAAATTGACATCTTTGAATGGAGTAATGATGTTGATCAATTAATTAAGGCGTCACTTGCACCTGCTGAAGTACTATATGTTCTTCCAACTGATGATGAAAGAAGTGTTGTAGTAGTTGTTGCCGATGATCAATTATCATTAGCAATTGGCCGTGGTGGTAAAAATGCTAAATTAGCAGTTAAACTAATCAATAAGAAAATTGATATTAAATCTTTATCTGAGATTAAAGATTCAGGAATTGACTATGAGTCAATTGCACTTGCAAATCAACCTACTATTTTAGTAGAGGAAGAAGTTGTTGAGGAAGCTGTTGAAGAAACAATCTTTGAAGAAGGATATGAAATTATTGATGATACTCAAGAATTAAATGATGAAGTAGTTGAAGAGGTAGTTGAAGTAGCTGAAGAGATTACAGAAATTACTGAAGAAATTGTTGAAGAAGCAATTGAAAGTAAAGAAGAAGTAGTTGAAGTTGCTAAAGAAGTAAGTGAAGCGGAAGCTACTAAAGTACGTGCTGAAAGAGTTGTTAAAGATGAGTATGTTTCTAAATTTGAGAAACTTGCAGATCCTACTATCGCATTACAGAAAATTGCTAGACAAGAAGAAGCTGCTGCAAGACGTCGTGCACGTTTTGAAGATAGAAATCGTCAAGAAGAAGAATTTGATGCTAGCGAACTAGAGTATGAAATTGCGCCAGAATACTCAGAAGAAGAACTTGAAGCAATTGAAAGACAACAAAAAGAATTAGATAACTCATGGTATGAAGATGAAATCGACTTTGAAGATTTCGAAGATTACTATGAAGATTAATGGTAATTAAATGAAAAAAACTCCACAACGTAAATGTTTAATATCAAATGAAATGTTTGATAAGAATGAGTTAGTTCGTATTGTTAGAACTCCTGAGAAAGATGTAATTGTTGATCTTAAAGGAAAAGCTAACGGTCGTGGCGCATACATTAAACTGAGTTTAGAAAATATTGAAAAAGCTAAAAAGAAAAATGTTTTAGCAAGAGCATTACAAGTTGAAATACCTGATAGCATTTATGAAGAATTAGAAAGTTTACTTTCAAATGGACAATAAATTAGCTGGCTTACTAGGTATGGCAACTCGTGCTCGTAAGGTATTATTTGGTGAGACTGCATTTGACGCTTTAAGCAAAAGTTCAGCACATCTACTATTAATTAGTGATGATGCCTCAGAACGTACTGCTAAAAAGTTAGTTAATCGTGCAACTTACTATAATGTTGAATATGTATTTGTCGAAGATTTACTTTTAAATCAAGCGACAGGTAACACTATTCGTAAATATTGTTTAATTATTGATAAAGGATTTTCAAAAGGAATACTAGATATATGTAGAAAGAGGTGAAGATATGGCTAAGAATTATAATCGAAATAGAAATAGAAACAGGAATAGAAACCGTAAAAATACGGCGCCTGTAAAGATTAACTATCCAACAACTGTATCTTATTATGAAGGAATAACGGTTGGTGCTTTAGCCAAGAGATTAGAGCGTAAATCAGGAGAAATTATTAAGATTTTATTTAAAATGGGATCTATGGCAACAATTAATGATGCATTAAGTCAAGATTTAGTTGAACTTATCGCATTAGAATTAAATGTTGAGGCAACTTTAGAAGTAGATGCTTTTGAGGATGCAATGGATCTTGAAAAAGATGTAGAAGACAAAGAAGAAGACTTAGTTGAGCGTGCTCCAGTAGTTACAATTATGGGTCACGTTGACCATGGTAAAACTTCACTATTAGATACTATTAGAAAAACTGATGTAACTGATGGTGAATTTGGAGGAATTACTCAACATATTGGTGCTTATCAAGTTAATATTGATGGAAAACCAATTACATTCTTAGATACACCAGGTCACGAGGCTTTCACAGCGATGCGTGCACGTGGTACTAAGGTAACTGATATTGTTATTATCGTTGTTGCTGCTGATGATGGAGTAATGCCACAAACTAAAGAGGCTGTAGATCATGCTTTAGTGGCGAAAACACCAATTATTGTTGCGGTTAACAAGATTGATAAACCAGGTGTAAATACTGACCGTATTTTAAGTGAAATGTCAGAATTAGGCTTAACTCCAGAAGTTTGGGGTGGAGAAACTATGTTCGTTAACGTTTCTGCAAGAACTGGTGAAGGTGTAGATGAATTACTTGAATCAATTCAATTATTAGCAGAAGTTTCAGAACTAAAAGCTAATCCAAATCGTTTAGCGATGGGAACTGCGATTGAAGCAGAACTTGACCGTGGACGTGGAGTTGTTACTAGTTTATTAGTTCAAAACGGTACACTTAGACATGGTGACTACCTAGTAGTTGGTACTACATCAGGTAGAATTAGAAAAATGACTAACCATCATGGTAAAGATATTGAGATAGCACTACCATCAACTCCAGTAGAAATACTTGGATTAAATGAAGTTCCAATAGCTGGAGACTCATTTAGAGTATTTGAAGATGAGAAGACAGCTAAAGAAGTAGCAAGTCGTCGTAAACAATTACTTGATGCTGCAGAGCGTGGTGTTTCAAGTGCAATGTCACTGGAAGACTTAGCTTTACAAATTCAAGAAGGCGATATCAAAGAAATTCCAGTAATCGTTAAATCAGACGTACAAGGTACAGCTGAAGCGGTTAAATCTACTTTAGAGAAGATTGAAGTAGAAGGAGTTAGGGTAAACGTTCTAAGAGCTCAAGCAGGTGGTATTAGTGAATCTGACGTAATGTTAGCACATGCATCAAACGCAATCATTTACGGCTTTAACGTACGACCAAATGCTAACGTACGTGCAAAAGCAGCTGAAGACAAGGTTGAAATTAGACTTCACAATGTTATTTATAAGATTGTAGAAGAAATGGAATCAGCAATGAAGGGTATGTTAGATCCTATCTTTGAAGAAGTGATTTATGGACAAGCAGAAGTTCGTGAAACATATAAAGTATCACGTGTTGGAACAATTGCTGGTTGTATGGTTACTGATGGTAAGATGGTAAGAGATTCACAAATTCGTTTAATCAGAGATGATATTGTTATTTATGAAGGACAAATGGGGTCATTAAAACGATTTAATGATGACGCTAAGGAAGTAGCACAAGGGTTTGAGTGTGGTATTACCGTTAAAAACTTTAATGATATCAAAAATGGTGATATAATTGAATCACATGGTGAAGTAGAAGTAGCAAGAGACTAGAGAAAGGGTTGTTAAAATGAGCGTAAGCAAAGCAAGATTAGAAAGTAATATTAGTCGTCACATCTCTGGAATTATTCAGAATGATGTTAAAGATAAAAATATGGGACACGTAACAGTTACAGATGTCGTAGTTTCTAAAGATTTAAGCTATGCAACAGTTTATGTGACGTTCTTTGACGATCGTGGTGTTCCTACAGAAAGACTTGAAGCTTTAGAAAAAGCTAAAGGATTTATTAGAACACAATTAAGTCAAAAGATTACGACTTACAAAACTCCAGAAATTAGATTTAAATATGATAATTCATTAAATGCTGGAGCAAGAATTGATGAAATACTAAATAAAATAAATGAATAAAACAAACTTGGTAATATTTATTACCAAGTTTTTTAAAAGGAAAAACATATGAAAAAAATATATATAGCAAACGTAGGTAATAGTAGTAATGAATTAAAACAAAGTGTAATAAATCATTTAAGTAATTACCAAGTAATTGACATCAACCAGATACATAGTGATAAGGTAGGCTTGAAAGTTGCTGAAAATGTACTTAAAGATCTAAGTAGTGTAGGTATTATTATGTGTGGAAATGGTTTTGGAATTGCTAAAGAAGCAAGTATTCATGATGATATTACGGTCATAAATTGTATAAGAGAAGATCAAGTAATTAGTGGTAAAAAGATCAATAATGCAAATATACTTTCACTTGGTGCACGCATGATTACCATTGAAGAAGGATTAGCGTTAGTTGATACTTTCTTAGCTGATTAAGACTTAATCTATGCTATAATTAACAAGAGAAAAAGAGGTGTTATATGGTAGTTTTATGTGCTGAAGTAGTAAAATACGTATTAGATGAGTGGGATCCACTTAATCTATTAGCCCTTGGTGCACCTTTAGATGAGTATGATTATGAATTAGATATTATCTTATTTAGATTTAGTTTTCTAAATGAAATATCTAGTTTTGAAATAGCTAAAATAATACATGAGACATTCACTTATGCCTTTGATGAAAGCATATTTGCTTATTCCATTGATGACTTAATTGAGCATGCAGAGCTGATACTTGAAATTAATCGACATTAATTTCTTGACAAGTGTTAGTGTCAAGTAAGTGTGGGAATATTTAATATTAGTATAGATTAGTGAGCTAA
>CAYTTS010000029.1:0-15382 GCA_964440875.1 uncultured Erysipelothrix sp.
TGTATTTGTCATTAATTAGTAAGTATTATAAAACTGATGTACAATATAACTAATAAGAGGAGGTTCTCTATGGCTAAAAATGACATAAGAATAGGATACGCTTGTATGAATCTTGATATTCACCCTAATAATTATAAAACTTGTCGAAAGAATAATATCACTGATAGTACATTAAAAGAGATTATATATTATAACTTAAAGATTTTAGATGAGACGCTCAATTACAATATAAAAAATGGAAATAAACTTTTTAGAATATCATCATCATTAATACCCTTTGGCTCAAGTACATTAAACACCATCGATTGGGAAAGGATTTTTAGTGAAGAGTTTAATACTTTAAAAGACAAGATAGAGAAGAATGATATTAGAGTATCTATGCATCCTGGACAGTATACCGTTATTAATTCTATACATGATCATGTAGTTACTAATTCAATATTAGACTTAGAATATCACGCTAAGATACTTGACTTACTTGCCCCTACTAACTCTTCAAATATCATCTTACATGTCGGTGGAGTCTATGATAATAAGCTAGAGGCAATTAATAGATTTATTAATGTTTATAATAATCTAAGTCCAAATATTAAGAAGTATCTTGTCATCGAAAACGATGATATAAGTTTTACAGTGGAAGATGTATTATACATATCTTCCAAAATAAATGTACCTGTTGTTTTTGACAATCTACATCATCTAATAAATCCTTCTTTAGAAGAAATCGATATAAGTGTTTTAGTGAGTATGGTAGTGAATACTTGGAAAGATAAGAAACCTAAATTTCACTATAGTCAACAAGATGAAACTAAAAGAGTTGGCGCTCACTCTAAAACGATAAACTTAAATCAATTTATCACTGATTATAATAAACTGTTCAAAAACTTTAATGTAGATATTATGTTAGAAGTAAAAGATAAGAATAGATCTTTCATTAAGGTAAACCAGTACTTTTTTTCAAATCAAAAGATTATCGAGAATGAATGGGCAAGATATAAGTACTTGGTGTTAAAACATTCTGTAAAATCCTATAATGATTTAAGGTTACTCTTTAAAGATAACAAAGAAGTTGATGTTGTAGATTTCTATAATTTAGTAGATTTGAGTTTAAACTTACCTAATGATTTAGGTGCACAAATAAACGCTGCACAACATATATGGGGATATTTCAAAAATATTTCCACAAAAAACGAGAAAACTAACTTCATTAAGGCTATTGAAGATAAGGACCTTAATAAAGCTAATAACATTTTAATGAAACTGAGTTTAAAGTACAATATCAACTACTTAATAAGATCTTATTACTTCAACTAAAAAATCTATCATACTCTACTTAATTAAGTTTGGTATGATAGATTCTTATTTTTATATCTTACTAACACTATCCCTTATTAAAATCTCTTGTGTTAACTCGATTGCTCCTGCTTGTTTTCGACCTTTTAGGTGTTGGATCATATTTTTTACTGCTAATCTTCCCATTCTATAGGAATCTTGATCTATTGTCGTTAATGGTGGATTTGCGTGTTTAGCTAATTCTATATTATCTACACCAATCACACTTACATCCTCTGGGACTTTATAACCTCTTTTAACTAAGGCACTTATAGCTCCGATAGCTATCATATCGTTAGAAGCAAAGATCGCTGTAAAGTCAATATCTTTAATTGCCATTACTCTCTCATATCCTGATGATATCGAGAAGTCTCCGTTTATAATTAATTTTTCATCTATCTCAATTTGATGATTTTCAAGTTCAGTCTTATAACCACTAACTCTTTCATTAGAAACTAAGTTGTTATTTGGGCCTGCAAGGTTAACTATTCTTGTATGACCATTTTCTAGCAAGTGGTTAACCGCCAGTTGAGCTCCATGAAAGTTACTTGTAAAAATATTACTAACAATAAACTGATAATTAATAATCCTGTCTATTGAAATAGCAGGTATACTGATTGATAGTTTAGATTCCTTCTCATAATCACGCTCATTTGATCCGACGATAATTATTCCATCGACTCTATTGGCTGCCATCGAATTAATAATTTTGATTTCTTTATCAATTTTATCATCAGAGCTTGCAAAGAATATACTATACCCATTTGCAAAACTCTCATCTTCTGCACCTCTTGCTATATCAGTGAAGAAGGCATTTCGAATATCAGGTATAACTAACCCAATAGTCTTCGTTTCATTTGTTTTTATTGATCGAGCATGATGATTAGGTACATAGTTTTCCGACGCTAAAATACTTTCGACATGTTTAACTGTTTCCTCACTAATATCATGAGTTTTCTCATTAATTACTTTTGAAACAGTCGCAATTGAAACATTGGCAATTTTCGCAATATCTTTAATAGTTACTGACATTTTTATCATCTACACTTTCATATCTAATCCCTTTAATATTCAAGTAAGTTATAGTTCGCTTAAATGAGGTATAGCTTTGATAGCACCTTTTCTACTAATAGTTATTGAGGCAACTTTACTTCCTTTAGTTAGTGAATCTACTATGCTTTCTCCCTTGCTTAAGGTTGCTAAGAATCCACCAATAAAGCTGTCTCCAGCAGCTGTTGTATCTACTGCTGTTGTTTTGAAGACTGGTATTCTAACCACTTCATTATCTTTTATTAATATAGAACCATCTTTACCTAATGTTATTACTAATGATAAATTATGCTTAGCAGCAAATTTTTCACCTTCGGTAATATACCAATCTATATCATATTCAGTTTGAGTATCCGCTTTAACAGTTTGTAAGAACTCTGTTTGATTTGGAATATAGAAGTCTACTTTTGATAAAATCTCATCATCAACATCATCATTATAAGGCGCTGGGTTTAATATAACTTTAACACCATGCTTATCACATAATTTTAGTGTTTCTCTTATGATATCCATCGGAACCTCTAGTTGAAGAAGACAATAATCACTCTCTATGAATAATTCTTCATTAGCATGTAAATGATCTTTCGTAATTTCAAAGTTTGCCCCTGGATATACGATAATACTATTTTCAGCGTCCTCGTCAATAGTTATATATGCTGATCCTGTATTAGTCTCAAGTCTTGCAATTCCACTTGTGTTAATTCCGTCTTTTTCTAGTAATTCAAGTATTTCATCATCTGATTTCTTTGAGCCTACTGCTCCAATAAAACTGACTTCTCCACCAATTCTTGCAGCAGCTACCGCTTGGTTACAGCCTTTTCCTCCTAATGATGTATCAAAATCATTAGCGATTACTGTTTCACCAGGTAGAGGTAATTTTTTCATGTGAAGAGTTATATCTTCATTTATACTACCAACAACTAATATCTTTTTCATGACTTACCTCCTTAGATGTATTCTTTTTCGATTGTCTCAAAAATTACATCTATAATCTCTTTACGTTTATCCGTATCTACAAATTTTACATTTTTATCTATTGTTGTATCTCTTAAAATATATTGCATACCATCAGTTATATCGTTGCTTGTTATTACATCAGCAGCTACATCTGTATATGTGAATAATTCTGGATGTGTAACAGTCAGAATTGCACAAACATCATGCATATATGGATCACGTTCAGCATAGAACTCTACTGATTCTTTAATGAATTTTTGCTTAAATGATTCATTTGCTAATGAACTTAATTCTTCTTCTGTGAAATAAACTTTTGATGTTACATCTAATCCGCTTAAGAAGACTGGAAGCCCACTAGTTAATACTACTTTTGCAGCGTATGAGTCACTAAAGAAGTTAAACTCTGCAAGTTCATTAGTATTTCCGCGACGATCTCCACCACCCATAACATGGATTTCATCGATATTATCTTTTATACTGTCGTCAGCTAAAAGTAATGTCGCTATATTAGTTAAAGGTCCTATTGCTATAATAGTAATTTTTTCTTTAGATTCCTTAATTAAATTATATAACTCTTTAATACCTTTTTCAATGTTGTTTATATTTACTACTTGTTTACGATACTTGTTTCTAAGTCCACCCATACCATCTTCTCCATGAACAACGGCAGTTCTTTTATTTTCATAAAATATTGGTTTACTTACACCTTCAATAATAGTTATATCTTTTTCTAATACATCACAAATAAGTTGTGCATTTTGTACTGTGTTCTCTAAACTAACATTACCAAAGACAGTTGATATTGCTAAAACTTCTAACTCTTCTGAAGCTAACGCTAAAGATAACGCTAATAAGTCATCTATTCCAGGATCAGTATCTATAATTACTTTTCTTTTACTCATATGCGAACAACCTTTCCATTAGTAAATCTGAATATTTATCATAATCTAAATCTAACATTACCTTTGTTAATCTTGGTGTTTCACTCTTAGGTCTTTGATCAGCTAGTGTCCATCCACGTGTGAAGTTTCCTAATAATTCAACATCAACGAAGTATTCTTCAATCTTGAATATTTCTGGATTAGTTAGTACCATTAATGCTAAAACATCATTTAACTGCTTTAAAGCATTTTCAGCTCTAGGTCTAATCGCATCAGAACTTAATATTTCTTCAATAAACGGTCCAACTTTAGGAATGTTTTTTACACGATCTAAATCTTTTTGATAGAATACTGCTTTTTCGGTTACATCAAGTCCCGCCATAATAATTGGTAACCCACTATCAAACATGATTTTCGCAGCTTCAGGGTCAACAAAGACATTAAACTCTCCTGCCATTGTGATATTTCCACCTTTTATTCCTCCACCCATGATTGATATTAACTCAATGTTTTCTTTAACATCAGGGTGTAGTAAGAATAATCTTGCTATATTTGTAAATGGCCCCATTGGAACAAGATAAACTTTCTCTTCTGATTCCATTATTGTTTTATATAATTCTTCAACTACGTCATCATTTTCATGTACACTTAAGTCAATATCGTCGAATACAAAGTCACCTAGTCCACTTACACCATGAACTTCATCTGCAAACTTTGGTTTTTCGATTAATGGTTTTTCTGAACCTTTTACAACTCTTACATCAGCTTCAGCTAGTCGAACTAGTCCTAAAGCGTTTGTTGTCGTTTTATTTATATTAACATTACCAGATACAGTCGTTATTAATTTAATATCGAATTGTGGTTCTTTAAATGCGTATAGTAATGCGAAAGCATCATCAATACCAGGATCACAATCAATAATTATATTTTTCTTTACCATATTATCCTACTTTCTATTTCCCCTTATTTCTACAAATTTTCTTCTAAATATTATCGCTAATGCTGTTGCAGTCAATATGATAATAATCGCAGACCACATTAGCAGTTTAACTCCAATTATCGGAAGTAATTGTCCACTTAGAAATGTTATTACCATTCCTGAAGCCATTGACGCAGTACCAATAAATCCTGTTGCACCACCTGAGTTTTCTGCATATAGTTCACCAATAATATTTAGTGATAATGAGAAACTTACACTTAGTGCTGATCCTACTATCATTAATAGTAAAACGTCAGCTGTTGTGAAACTTAAGAATAATGATAATCCGATTGAAGCCATGAAACCGTTGAATATCATAACTTTAGTAGAGTGTACTTTAGTTAAAATATAAGCATATGCAACTGCCCCAAGAACGTTACCTATTTGAAGATACGTCAGCATTCCAATACTATTATCTAGTGTCATTTCCTTAACTTCGAATGAGTATGTACTTACCCATGTTCTTATTAATGAGTTACCTGATGCGAAAAGGAATGTTATTACAGCCAATAAGATTGCAACATTAAATAATGCTTTTTCTCGTTTGGCTTTTACTTCTGCATCTTCCTCAGTTTTTTTACTCACTCTTTCAACAACATGTCTTTGTTTTTTTGGATATTTAGCCGTGAAGACAATGATTGCATGTAGTGCTGCAACAATGATAAATAATATAAATAGATATTTAAAATCTACATCGTTTTTTATAAACTCTTTTACTATTATTGATGATATAGCCCCTCCACCTGAGAAGAATACCGCAACAACACTCATTGCTGGACCACTATGATCACCAAAGATATCAATTAACATTGAAATGGATGGTGAATCCATTAAACCATGGCCAAATCCCGCAAATAAAGCAAGAATTATCGCAAAATAAAAATTAGTAGTAAAGAACATACCTGTTAAAAATAATAGATATGATATTAATCCAAGTAATATTATTTTTTTTCTACCAATTTTATCTGATATATTACCGGCTAGATATATAACACTAACAGTTCCAATTGATTGAGCTGTTATCATCATACTGATTTCACTAACACTTACATTCATTCTTCCTGATAAAGGAGTCATTAGAGCTACCAACATCGTCATGATAGCTCCTTCAAAAATCATACTCCCATAAGTTACTAATAAAGCTGATTTATTAGACTTAATTGCTTTAACATAATTCATTTACGCAATATCCGCTTTAGTCGGTTCCACTGCTGAATCTGTTCGTTTTTTGATTTTTGCTTTCTCTTTTCTATAAGAAGTAAATGAGTAAGCTATAATCGTTGTTATATAAGGAATCATATAAATAAACTCTACTGGAATGCTAAATGATTGTAAGTTATTACCTAGTGCATCAAAGAAACCAAATAGTAATGATGCAAATAAAGCACCAATAGGGTGTTGTCCACCAACGTTAGCAGCCGCTAGCCCAATAAATCCACGACCTGCAACCATTCCGTTTGTGAAGATACTCATGTACCCCATTGTCATAAACGCTCCACCAAGACCCGCTAAAATACCACTGATTATTAAAGCAATATATCTTGTCTTATCAACTGATACACCTACTGATTCAGCTGCACCTGGGTTTCCACCAACTGCTCTAATTCTTAATCCTAATGGAGTTTTGTATAGTACTAAGTAAATAACAAATACAGAGATAAATGCAACGTACACTAATAGGTTTTGACCTAAGATTACATTACCTAGTATAGGTATATCCATTAATCCAGGAATCACTAGTGTTGGTACAGTTAAACTTGGTAAAGCTGATGATGTACCTCTCTCCCCTGATACTAAGTATAAAATGAATATTGTTGCCCCTGCAGCTAATAAGTTTAAAGCAATCGCTGCAAGTAGAACATCGGTCTTCATTTTAATATGGAAGAACGCTAGTAATAGTGAGATTAATACTCCTGTTAAAATAGCGAATAATAATCCAATAATTACGCTGTTAAACATTGCTGATCCGATGACACCTGCTAATGCTGAGAATAGCATAATACCTTCGATCGCCATGTTTGTAATACCACTGTTTACTGCAACTACTGCTGCAAGTGACGCAAATAAGATTGGTGTTGCTAATCTTATCATTCCAAAGAAGAATTCTGGAGTAAATATAATATTAAATAACTCTTGCATTTTATTTAGCTCCTTCCATATCGCCTAATACACCAGCTTCTTTAACTATCATTTTGTGTTTACGTTTCGCTAAAAATGCTTTTGCTGCAATTAATAGGATAATTGTTGCTTGTACAATTGAAACAATCTCTGCAGGTATATCTGATGTACGGTTTAAGATATCTGCTCCAACTCTTACATAAGCAAGGAAGAATGCTGATAATGGAACCATAGCTGGGTTTCCACGAGCTAATGTTGAAATAATTACCCCGTCAAATCCATATCCAGGTGTTTCAATCCATAAGAATGAAGTGTACATACCTAAGATTTCAATTCCTCCACCAAGTCCTGCTAATGCAGTACCGATCATTTGAGCTAAAATTACTACTGTTGATACTTTAATACCACTATATACAGCATATTTTTCGTTTGCTCCAGTTGCTCTTAAAGCAAATCCCCATTTTGTTTTGTAAATAACTAACCAAGCTAGCACAACTAAGACTGCCATAATTATAAATCCTAAGTGAATTCTTGTACCTGGGATAATTGTTGGAAGTGCTAAGTTTTTTCCAATTGGTAGTGATTGAACAATTGATTTAGATGGATCTCTCACAATTGCATTTAATACATATTTAACAAAGTATGCAACGATATAGTTAAGCATTAATGATGTAACTAATTCATTTGCATAAAACTTTTTATTTAAAATTGCTGGTATGAATCCAACAAGTGCTCCTGCTAATAATGTAGCAAGAATAATTAATAGAATTGTAACCGTTGTTGAGAATGGAGAGAAAATCGCAATCCATGTTGCTACGATTCCACCTAAGTAGAAGGCACTCTCACTCGCTAAGTTAAATCTATTAGTTTTTAATATAATTGTTACAGCTAAACCTGTAAAAGTAAGAGGAATCATAAGTTCTATAACGTTACCGAATCTTCTTAATGATGAAACAGGTCCAAGTAATAATGATTTAATTGCCTCTAGAGGTTGATCACTAACTACTGCTACAATTAATAGCACTATTCCTAGTGCAATTGCGATAGCTGATATAGTTCTTAATATTTCAAACTTAGTATCGATACTAAAGAACTTCTTCTTTTGTTCAACTACGTTATTGTTAATTTCTTTAGACACTGAACATTTCCTCCTTAATTACTTCTTTATCCATTGTTTTAAGTCCTAGCATGTATAAACCTAATTCTTCTTCAGTTAAACCTTTTGTATCTTTGAAGTAACCTGTAATAATTCCGTTATACATAACAATTAGACTATCAGATAATTCTAGTACTTCGTTAATATCTGCTGATGATAAGATAACTCCTACTTTTTCATCTCTTAACTCAATGATTCTTCTATGAATAAAGTCCGCTGTTCCTACGTCAATACCACGTGTTGGTTGATCCGCAACTAATAATTTCATTGGGAAACTCATCTCACGAGCAGCAACTACCTTTTGAACGTTACCCCCTGATAGCATTTTTACTGGCGTGTTTGGACTATCTGTTTTAACTTCATATTCAACAATTAAATCAGCTACTAGCTTATCAATTTTTTTACTATCTAAGAAAACACCTTTGTTATATTCTTTTGTATTGTAAATGTTTGAAATCATATTATCTCTAACACTTTCATTACTCATAACACCATATGTAAATCTATCTTCAGGAATATGTACTAATCCTTGTTGTCTTCTCTCTAGAGTAGTATTTTTAGTTTTTACTTCTTCTCCACAAATTCTTACTTCACCTGAAGCATATAAACCTAATCCAGTTATTGCATCCAGTAACTCTCTTTGACCATTACCTTCAACTGCAGCAATACCTAGAATTTCTCCTTCTCTAACTCTTACACTTAAATCTTTCACAACTTCAATACCTTCTTCATTGAAAGCTGATAAGTTTGTAACATCTAATACTACATTTTCTGGTTTCGCTTTATCTTTTTTAATTTCTTTTACAAAGTCTCTACCAATCATTAAACTAGAAATCTGGTCTGTTGTTACACCAGCAACATCGTATGATCCAACTTCTTTACCTGAACGCATAATTGTCATTCGATCACAAATATCAGTAATCTCTTTTAATTTGTGTGAGATAAAAATAATTGTATGGCCAGATGCTTTCAATTCTTTTAATTGCACGAATAATTCTTGTGTTTCTTGTGGAGTTAATACAGCTGTTGGCTCATCCATAATTAAGATTTCAGCCCCTCTGATTAATACCTTTAAGATTTCAACTTTTTGCTTTTGAGAAACATTTAAGTGCATTACTTTTTCATCAGGATCTAACTTAAAGTTATATTTTTCTGAAGCAGCTAATACTTGTTTTCTCGCTTCATCAAGGTTAATAAATAAACCGTTTTTTGGTTCCATTCCAAGTATAATGTTTTCCATTACAGTTAAATGATCAACTAACATAAAGTGTTGGTGAACCATTCCTATTCCTAAATCAATTGCTTCTAACGGTGAGTTTATGCTGACTTTTTCTCCACGTAAGTATATTTCCCCACTCTCTGGTTGTTCAACTCCAAATAGTATTTTCATTAAAGTTGACTTACCAGCACCGTTTTCTCCCATTAGTGCATGAATTTCTCCCTTTTCTGCTGAAAAGTTTATTTTTTCGTTTGCTACTACTCCATTTGGATAAACTTTGGTAATTTCTTTCATTTCCAATAGTTGATAGCTCATATTATTCCTCCTAATAATTTACAAAGGCGCATAAAGCGCCTTTTTTTATGGTCTTACTGAATTAATTGCTTGAGTAATTTCATCCGTAGTCTTACCATATACAGATTCTACTTTTATTTCTCCATTTTGAACTTTTTCTTGTAATTCTTTTACTTTATCTTGAATATCTTTATCAACATATTTGTCATAGTATTCATTTTCAGCAATACCAACACCTAGTTCGTTTAGACCTAACACTTCAGTTTCTCCAATCTTTAATTCACCTTTTAAGAATAAATCAATAGTTCTGTATAGTGAGTTATCAACATTTTTTAATACTGATGTTGGGATAACTTCCGCAAAGTCTTTTTTACCAGTAGCGTCATAAATCATCGCTTGGTCTGAATCTACTCCTAATACTTTAAAGTTTTTCTCAACGGCTGCTTCAATTAAACCTACTCCAGTTCCACCTGCAACGTTAAAGATCATGTCTGCACCTTGTCCATTCATAGCTAATGATAACTCTTTACCTTTTGCTGGGTCATTGAATGCACCTGCATAGTTAACAGCAATTTTTATATCTGGGTTCGCAACTTGAGCACCTTGTATATATCCTAATAGGAAGTCATTTATGATTGGTGCGTCTGTTCCACCTAGGAAACCTAATGTTCCAACTTCACTGATACTAGCTGATAAAAATCCACCTAAGAATGCACCTTCATTTGCACTATAGATAATACTATATACATTACTATAATCATCTGCGTCATAGTCAACTTCACTATCGAAAACAACCCATGTAGTATCTGTAAACTCTGTTGCGTATTTTGCAACTTGGTCAACTAATATTGATGAAACGATAACCATATCATAGTTACCTTCTCCTGCTTCTACAATTGTTGAGTCATATTTATCTGGATTTGCACCATATTCAATAATTGTAAGATCAATCCCAAGATCTTTTTCTGCTTTTTCAACACCACGTACAGCACTATCTGAGAACGACATATCTCCTCTTGTACCAATTAATAACGCAACGCTAGTTTTTTCTCCATCAGGTTTTGTACCTTCTCCACCATTACCACCACAAGCAGTAAGAACTAACATCATTACTAACATAACTGCAATAAATAATTTATTTTTTTTCATTTTTTCTCCTTATTATTCTGGCGCGATTTCTAACGCCATCTTCATCATTTCTGTATAACCTTTTTCTCTTTGTTCTGCTGTTTGCTCTTCACCAGGTTTATCACTTACTGTAAAGATAGCTAAACTTTGTTTTCCATGTTCACGTGCAATCATGAATAATCCTGCCGATTCCATTTCAGCTCCTAATGTTCCGTATTGAATTAAATCAGCACCTACATTCGGATCTTTTTTTCCATAAAACTCATCACTAGTTAATACTGTACCAAAATGTGATTTTAAATTATTTTTATCACTATATTCTTTTGCTTGCATAACTAGTTCAAATGTTGGAGTCGGTGCAAATTGAACTTCACCAAACTTTCCTTTAACAATTGAGCTTGGCGTACTTGCTGCTGTTGCAACAACAATGTCCGTTACATCTATATAATCTTGGAAACCACCACATGTTCCAATTCTTATAATTGTTTCTACACCATAGAATTTAAATAATTCATGATAATAGATTGCCGATGATGGTACTCCCATTCCAGAACCCATAACAGAAACTCTTTTTCCATTGTAGAAACCTGTAAATCCTAACATACCTCTTACCGCGTTAAACTGTGTTACATCTTCTAAAAATGTCTCAGCTATAAACTTAGCTCTAAGCGGGTCTCCTGGCATTAAGACTGTATTAGCAATCTCATCAGGGCTTACTGCTCCAATATGCGCTGTTGGTATCATTTTTCCTCCTTTGGTTACTTAAACGTTTAAGTAATATTTTTTTTAAGAAATTATTACTGTAAATGTGTAACCCCTTCCACACGTTAATAATACAATAGACAATGTATAGTGTCAAGCGTTTATTACTAAATTTGATAATATAGGAAAAACAACTAATAAATAATACTTGTTTACAATTATAATTTTACTTGTTAGTATATTGTAAAGGAGGTACTTATGAAAAATATATTATTAATATGCTCGGCAGGAATAACATCTGGGATGATTGTTAAAGAAATGCAGGAAGCTACTGATGAATCTTTTGAAAATGTAAAAGTATGGTCTGCAGGTGTTGCAGATGCGCGTGAAGAAGTAGAAAAAGCTGATGTAGTACTGCTAAGTCCACCAGCTGCATATCTAAAAACAACGTTTGTTGATTTAGTATCTGATGGAGTTCCAGTTAAAGCAGTTCCTACTGATTTATATGCAAAAGCAGATGGATTAAAAATAGTTGAGTTCGCTTTAGAAGACTAATAAACATAGTGATTTATTATTAAAATAAGTACTTATCATCGATCTTTGATCATGGTACTGACCCCATTATGTGGGACACTAATAAAAAAGATTAAGCTGGGATTTGTGTTTGCTGATATTGTATTGGCGACATGAATCCCAGTTTTGCTTGTATTCGTGTATTGTTGTAATGATGAATAAAGTTTATCACAGTTTGTGATAAACTTTATTCATCATTACAACTTTTTAGTTCAGGATATCTATAGAATGTTTCAGACTTTAGGATGGAATGAAACGATTCGATTGGAGCATTATCGGCGGGCGTCCCTTTACGGGACATACTCATGGTAATGCTTTTTCTATATATTTGTGTTTGATATTGACGTGAAGTATACACGGCGCCCTGATCTGAATGTAGTATGCACTTATCTTTAATTTCAGGTAGTTGATTTAAAGTGTCTATTACAAAGGAAAGCTCTTGTGAAGAGCCAATTGTATATGCGATAATTTCACCGTTATATAGATCCATTATTGAAGATAAGTATAATCGTTCTTCGCCCCACGGAAGATATGTAATGTCTGTGACTAATTTTTCTAAAGGTCTTATTGCTTTAAAATCTCTTTCAATGATATTTTTAGCTACTAATGATTCTTTACCACTATATATTCTCTGCCTCTTTATTTTCACTTGACATTGAAGATTGTATTTTTGCATGATACGCTGAACTGTATTTTTACTAATTGAGTTTCCTTCTTTTCTTAGGATTCCGGCTATAATACGGTATCCATAACAGTAGTTTGTTTCTTTACACTTATTTATTACAAGAGTCTCATTAAAAGTTTTGTGATTGAGAGTATTATTAGTGTTATTTTTCCAACGATAGTAACTTGATTTTGAAACACCGAATAGTACTAACAATGATTTAATACTCATCACACCTTTATACCTCTCTACGAGTTCTACAAATACTTCTGGTACCACTTCCTTTCCATCTTTTTGTACTTTTTTAAGACTTTTACCTGGTTGGATAACATTTTATTTTTTCTTATTAAGATTACTTCATTAGACGATTCCTCTGGACCATGACCATAACTATATTGTTTACCGATTGGTTGAGATAATCTATCAAGTTCTCCATTCTGATACCAATACCACCAGGTATAGACTTGTGATTCACTCTTTATGTTTAATAATTTTTGAATCTCCTTAACGCTATAACCTTCTTGTCTCAATTTAATGGCTTCCTGTTTAACCTCTACAGGATAAAACGTGTTCTTCTTATTCATAATTAAAAGCACCTCCTATTTATACAAATATTGTCTTTCAACAATTGTATGAATACAAGATGCTTATCTTTTTTTTATTTAGTCCCATTTACCTGGGTCAGTACCCATTGTTATGTACTTTTTTTATTACCTAATATTAATACTAAGTAAAAAAAAAGTCACTATTTAAATATGCTTATTAATTGCTAAAAGTTCTGTAAGGGGATACACTAAATAAGAACATCTAGTTCAGATTTATTACGATTTTAGAAGGGGAAATTATATGAAAATAGAAAATATTATTAATGATGATTCACGTTTATTCATAGGTGATTTAGTTCCTGATAAATACACGGAAGATCAGTATATAGGTGACATTAAACCAGTCTATGCAGTAGCACTGCCAAAGACTCATGAGGAGGTAATAGAACTTGTAAAGTTTGCTATTGATAAGGACTTAAAAATTATTGCTAGAGGAGCAGGTACAGGCGTTGCCGGGGCTCAAGTTCCAATTGATGGAAATGAGTTAATTATTGATGTTAGCTTAATGGATAAAATAATAGAACTTGATGAAGAGACTTTTACATTAACAGTTCAACCAGGTGCATTAATTGGAGATATCCACAACTATGTAGAGTCCAGAGGTTATTTCTATCCACCAGATCCAGCATCAAAACATTCATCAATTGGAGGAAATGTTGCGACAAACGCCGGTGGACTTAGAGCTGTTAAATACGGAGTAACAAGAGATTATGTTAAGCAATTAAAACTTGTACTTCCGACAGCTGAGGAAATGGAATTAGGAAGTTTAAATATTAAGAGTAGTTCTGGCTACAATATGATTGATCTATTTATAGGATCTGAAGGAACACTTGCAATTACAACAGAAATTAAACTAAAACTAATCCCATTGCCAAAGTTATCATATGCAGTTCTACTATCATTTGAAGATGTTTTCAAGGCAACTGAAGCCACACTAACACTATTAAACAGTGGATCAGATCCTTCGGAGATTGAATTATTTGAAAAAGATGCTGTTTACTACGCAACACAACTACTTGGATACGACTTACCAACAAAACAAGGTAATGCCTACTTATTAGTTGAGATTGATGGTAATGATAAAAATGAACTAGACATCAGATTAGAAACTCTAATTAATAGTGTCAAGCACCTATCACTAGAAACAGTAGCTCTCACAGATAATGAAGAAAAATTACACGTTAAGAAGATTAGAGATAATATCCTAATTGGATTAATGGAATATACTAAATATGAAATGTTAGATGAAGTAGTACCTATTAATCAATTCGCAAATTTAATCGCATACACAAAACAATTAGAAGAAAAACACGGTTTATCGGTATTAAATTTTGGACATGCTGGAGATGGAAATATCCATACTATACTAATGACAAAAGACTTAAGCGATGATGAATGGATACTAAAGCGTAAAAACTTATTGGATGATCTTTATGAGAAAGTTAGTGAACTTGGAGGACTACCATCAGCAGAACACGGTATTGGAACAGTTAAGAAAGAATACTTAGAAAAAATGACTAATAAGGTCAACATGAAATACATGCGTGCTATTAAAGCCGTATTTGATCCAGAAAATCGTTTAAATCCTGGCAAAGTGATATAACTAGAAATAAAATCTTTATTAAAAAATAAAAAGGGTAATGACCTATAGTTATGATACTTAATAAAGAGTTATGAGCTGGTATATAGTTCACGGAATTCTTTCGGTGATCTATAGCCCAGCT
>CAYTTS010000030.1:0-15331 GCA_964440875.1 uncultured Erysipelothrix sp.
ATAAAAAACCCCATTAGGGGTTAATTAATTATCCAAATAAATGTAAGTTTTCTAACATGATTCCTGTTCCTTCAGCAACACAAGTTAATGCGTTATCTGCAACGAATACAGGGATATTTAGCTCTTGAGCTAATAATTCATCTAAACCTGGAAGTAGTGCTCCACCACCAGTTAACATTACACCAGTATTAATAATATCCGCTGATAACTCAGGCGGAGTTTGTTCTAAAACTGTACGACAAGCTCTAACGATTTCTTGTAAACTCTCACGTAATGCTATTTCAGTCTCTTCAGCTTTAAGTGTCATTGTGTGTGGTAATCCCGTAACTAAGTCACGTCCACTAATTGACATTGTTTCATCATTAACACCTGGCCATGCCATACCAATTGTAGTTTTAATTTCTTCAGCAGTACGATCACCGATTAATAATCTGTGTTTATCTTTAATATATTTGATAATATCGCTATCAAATTTATTACCTGCTGTTTTTAATGAAGTACTAGTTACGATTTCACCTAATGAAATAACCGCAACATCAGTAGTTCCTCCACCAATATCTAAGATTAAGTTACCTGATGGTTTAGCGATATCAAGTCCAGCACCAATAGCCGCAACTTTTGGTTCTTCCTCAATATAAACTTTTTTAGCACCAGCACGGTAAGCCGCATCTCTAATCGCATTACGTTCAACAGAAGTAATGTTTGATGGACAACAAATTAAAATAGTTGGTCTTGAAAATAATCCTTTTAAATTTAATTTTCTAATAAAACTGCTCAGTAACATTTCAGTTACTTCAAAGTCAGCAATAACACCATCTTTTAATGGTCTAATTGCTAACACTTGACCTGGAGTTCTACCTAACATTGCTTTGGCTTCTGTACCAACAGCTAGACTTCTTCTAGTTGATGCATCAATTGCAACAACTGATGGCTCTTCTAAAACTACTCCTTGATCTTTAACATAAATTAACATATTTGCAGTACCTAAGTCGATACCTACTAATTTTGAAAACATAAAAAAACCTCCAATATAAATTTCTATACTATTATAACATATACATTAATAATAACTGCTAAAACATCTATCCCTTAAACATTACCGTTAGCACAAAATTACTTACTAAATAGGCTAGGGCAACACTCAATAAGACGTGGAGTAATAGAGCACGATTATGATATGGCTTGCGTAACATTTTCGCATAATCTAATCCTTCTAGCCCTTTAAAACTTATGACTAGAAAGACTAAATTAATTATTACTATTACAACTTGATCAGGATTATTTAGTCCCAAAGATTCTATCCCCAGCATCTCCAAGTCCTGGAGTAATGTAACCTGCTTCATTTAAAACAGGATCTTTAGCTGCTAAGTAGATGTCAACATCAGGGTGTTTTTCAAGAACAGCATCAATACCTTCCTGAACTCCAACGATACATACTAATTTAATATGTTTCGCACCTTCACGTTTTAAAACATCAATTGCCATCACAGCTGAACCACCCGTTGCAAGCATTGGGTCAACAACCATAACGATAGCATCTTCAAGTGGTGGAACTTTTAAGAAATATTCCACTGGTAATAAAGTTTCTTCATCACGGTACATTCCAACATGTCCAACTTTTGCATTAGGAATTAAATTTCTAATTCCATCAACCATTCCAAGTCCAGCTCTTAAAATTGGAGCTAGTACAACGTCTTTTGAAATAACTGCTGTTTTCATTGACATCATTGGTGTATCAATTTCAACTTCAACTAATGGAAGATCTCTTGTAATTTCATATGCCATTAATCCTGCGATTTCATCTAAAACTTCCTTGAAGTCCTTTGTATTTGTCTCTTTTTTACGTAATGTCGTTAATTTATGAGTAATTAACGGGTGATTTAAAACTGTTACCATACTATCTTTCTCCTTCTAGTTCATCGGGAACTTATCTGTTAGTTCCTTAACATCATTTCTTACTTCTTCTAAAACTGCTTCATCATTAATATTCTTTAATGTTTTGGCTATATATCTACCAACTAATTCAAACTCAGCTTCTTTAAAGCCTCTTGTTGTCATTGCTGGCGTACCAACTCTAATACCACTTGTCTTCATAGGTGATTCTTTATCATAAGGAATCATGTTCTTATTACAAGTAATATGTACTGTATCTAGTGCTACCTCAGCACTATGACCGTCAACACCAATCGTATTTAATACATCAACTAATACTAAGTGGTTATCTGTTCCACCAGAAACGATTCTAAATCCTTCTTCTTCAAGTGTCTTAGCTAATACTTTAGCATTTTTAACTACTTGTTTTTGATATTCTTTAAACTCTGGTTGTAGTGCTTCATTGAAGCATACTGCCTTAGCAGCAATAACGTGCTCTAAAGGTCCACCTTGAGTTCCTGGGAATAATGATGAATCTAATTTTCTAGCAAATTCTTTCTTACAAAGAATGATTCCACCACGAGGTCCTCTTAATGTCTTATGTGTTGTTGATGTAACAAAATCAGCATAAGGAACTGGATCTGGATGTAATCCTGCCGCAACTAAACCAGCAATATGTGCCATATCCACCATTAAGTATGCACCAACTTTATCAGCAATTTCTTTAAATTTCTTAAAGTCGATAAATTTAGCATAAGCACTTGCCCCTGCGACAATCATCTTTGGCTTATATTCTAAAGCAGCTTCTAAAACTTTGTCATAATCAATTTCTTCTGTTGACTCATCAACATTATAACTAACAAAGTTAAATAACTTACCTGAGAAGTTTAATTTGTGTCCATGAGTTAAATGTCCACCAGCACTTAAGTCCATCCCAAGTACCGTATCACCGTGCTCTAATACTGATAGATAAACTGCCATATTAGCTTGTGATCCTGAGTGAGCTTGAACGTTAGCATGCTCCGCATTATAAATCTCTTTTAAACGATCGATTGCTAATTGTTCAATTTGATCAATTATCTCACATCCTCCATAGTATCTTCTACCTGGATAACCTTCAGCATACTTATTAGTTAATATACTACCAGTAGCCTCTAATACATCTTTAGAAACAAAGTTTTCTGATGCGATTAACTCAATATTATTTTCTTGTCGCTCTCTTTCAAGTTCGATTAAATCAAATATTTTATTATCTCTCATTAACTTCAACCTCCTTAATTTTATTAATTCTCTTAACATGTCTTTCATCATTTGAAAAATCTGTCGCTAAGAAATTATCAATAATTTTATATAAATCTTCTTCGCTACTAATTCTAGGTCCTAAAACTAGTACATTTGAATCGTTATGTTCGCGCGTTGTTTTTGCAACTTCAGGATCATATACTAAAGCAGCACGAGCACCATTAACCTTATTAGCCACTATACTTGCCCCAATACCAGAACCACACATAACAATTCCTAAATCATTTTTATCTTCTACAACTGATTTAACAGCTGGATAAACGAAATCTGGATAATCTACTGCACCTTCTTCATATGGTCCAAAATCCTCAACAGTAAATCCTTTTTCTTCTAAATACGCCTTAGCTTTTGTTTTAAACTCAAATGCTGCGTGATCACTACCCATTGCAATTTTCTTCATTACTATTCCTCCAAGCTTCTAATTATATCTTCTAAACTAATATTACCTGCTCTTAAAATCTTAATATCATTATTAGTTAAATCAACAATCGTACTAGCTTCATAAGCACTAGCATCCTTCATTAATACACCTTCAATATCACCACTAAAGATCTTGTATACTTCACTTGCATACTTAGTAGTAGACTCCCCACTTTTATTTGCACTTGTTAAAAATATTGGACTAGCTAAATCCTCAACAAGTTTAATCAGGAGTTCATCGTTAACAATTCTAACGGCAACTGTCTCACTATCAACAATAATATTACTATTATCTCGTTTCTTTAAGACAAGTGTAATTTGACCTGGAAGAAATTTTTCAATAATTCTTCTATCACGACTACTTACATAAGCAATCTTTTCCATCATCTCTAAATCACTAACCATTATCGGAAATAATTTATTAGCTGGACGATTTTTCGCATCGACAAGTTTATCAAATGCTTTTTTGCTAGTACTAATTGCCGCAAGCCCCATTACAGTGTCAGTATTCACTCCTAATACACCATCATTCTTGAGTAATTCAACCATTTCAATTATATCTTTACTACTATACTCTTTAGTTACCATTGAAACATCAAACCCCTCTCAAACACTCTTATATATTATACATTATTTTCACTATTATCGCTTATTGATTTATACGATTTTTTCCTTTTTTTACTGATTAAATATATTAATAAGTCCTACACTTTATAAAAAAACTAGAATTGATAGCAAAGCTAATCCAACCTAGTTATTTAATATAATTTTATCTGTTTTTTACACTTCTAAATACTTTTGTTAATTTAATTGAATTACCATAGTGAAGTGTTCCTGCACGATAGATTTTTGCCGCAAACCAAATTAATAGGGCACCACCTAAGACATTAGCAATTAATCCTGCAATTAGCTCTACTGTCGTTAAACCATATAAAGCAAAACGACTAAACATTAAGAATGGTGAGACTATTGGTGTATATGTTAGAACCTTAAATAACGGTGTATTTAAAATATCACCTTGAACACTCATTAAGTTAACCATAAATACAGCAACTAAGATTACAATTAATGGCATAATTAAAGTATTTGCATCCTCAGGTTTTGTCCCAAATGATGAGAATCCTGCGAATAAGAATAAAATACTAAAGAAACCAACAATAAATAGTATTAAACCTAATGCTAACATAGCCATAACATTATCACCTAGCATCGCAAATACTTCAGCTAAGATATTACTCGTTACAAATACATTTAAACTTATTACAAAAGCCGCGATAACTGAAGCCAACTGAATAATACAAGAAACCCCAACTGCAAAGACTTTACCAGCTACAAGTGATGTTGAATTTGCTGAAGTAATTAATAATTCCATAGCCTTACTAGTTTTCTCAGTAATTATTGATGTTGAAACTACACTACCATATAACATCACTGTCATATAAAGTAACATTGTATAAGCATAAACAAAACCATAGCCAATAACACCATCAACACCAACATTAATTACATTAATATTAGCGCGCGCTTGATGAAAGCCATCAATATCCTCAATACTTAAACCTTTATCTAGTAAGTATTGATTTTGAGACATTGTATTTAAGATTTGATCTATTTGTCCAAAATCACTCATAATACTCGTACCTGAAACAATCTTGGTAATATCATTATAAGAATTAACAATTAAACCTGTGGCATCATTCTCAACAACGATATCCTCTAATTCTTCTGCTTTATCTACTAGAATAACATTGTACATTTCTGTATCATTTAATTGTTTAATAAAGTTAATCATTTCACCTTCGGCAAAGACATAAACATCTGTTGCTTCAACTTCCTCAACAATTACATCTTCAGGATTATCAATAGCATCAGATATATCATTAATCTGTTTAGCTATAAGGTATGATCCAAATACTGCAGCAACAATAAATAGGGCAGTAATACCTAAAAATATTTTATTTTTTACTTGACGATTAAACTCGTATTGAAATACTATCCAGAATTTTTTCATATTTGAACTTCCTTACCATATTCAATAAATATTTCTTCCAATGTAGGCTCAACTATTTTATACCCTTGAGAATTTAAGAGCTTATTATTTAACTCTTTAGCCTCTTCAAAAATATTACTACTTACAACTTTAACAATTATTGAATCATTTCTTAACTCGATATCACTAGCTGAAACATGCTCAACTAACTCTGAGTTTAATGCTGTAACATTATCCGTAAATATTCTAATTTTCTCTTTTGGATACTTTGATTTAATATCGCGTAAATCACCCTCTAAAACAATCTTACCTTGATTTAAGATAGCTATATCATCACAAAACTCCTCAACAGTAGCCATTTGATGACTAGAGAAAAAGACAATTTTGCCCTTATTAATTTCTTCTCTAACAATTGTTTTTAATAGTTCACTATTAACAGGGTCTAAACCAGAAAATGGCTCATCTAAGATTAGTACTTTTGGATCATGCATTAGCGATATCGCTAATTGAATCTTTTGTTGATTACCTTTTGAAAGATTATCAGCTTTTTTATTTTTGTATTCATTAAGATCCATACGATCTAGCCAGTACTCAGCTCTCTCTTTAGCTTTTTTCTTACTAACACCTTTTAACATCGCAAAGTAAACCATCTGTTCAATTAAAGTAGATTTCGGATATACACCTCGCTCTTCTGGTAAGTATCCAATCTCATCAGCACTAGCATCTAGAATTATCTCACCTTGATCAAAGTCGAAAACGTCCATTATTCCTCTAATCATCGTTGTTTTTCCGGAACCATTTCGACCTAATAAGCCCATAGCGCGACCACTATTCACTTTTAGATTTACACCTTTTAATACATGGTGATTACCATAACTCTTGTGTACATTTTTTAATTCTAAGTTCATAAAAACCTCCTAATTAAACGTAAATAAATACCATTCTATCTAAATTTGCGTAATCTTTATAATGCTTTACTTTAGCATTAGGATAAACTTTTAATATTTCATCTGTTATTGCCTCTTTTTGATCATAACCAATTTCAAAAGCTAAGATACCTGGGCTCTTTAATACCGACTTTGACTCTTCTAAGATAATTCTATAGAAATCTAAACCATCACTGCCACCAAATAGTGCAATATGTGGTTCAAAGTCATAAACTGATGCCTGTAGTTCTTCATTATTTAAAATGTATGGTGGATTTGAAACGATAACATCAAATTTCTTATCTTCTTCAATAAACTTTTGTAACATATCACTTTCATAGATAGCGATATCAGCAAATAAATTTTCACTATTTTCTTTTGCAACCTTTAAGGCATCACTGCTAATATCAGAAATACTTACATTTAAATCTTTCTCTTCCAATTTCAGTGAGATCCCAATTGCCCCTGAACCACTCGCTAAATCTAATAAATCTAGATTAAAGGTATCAAAAGTATCTTCGATTTCTAAAAGTGCGTTCATAACTAACTGTTCCGTCTCAACTCTTGGTATTAAAACATCATCATTAACCTTAAACTTACGACCATAGAACCATGAATAACCTAGGATATGGGCTACTGGTTCACTATTTAATAAGCGATTTACTCCATCTTGAAAATCATTATTAATATCCTCATCAATAAAGTTATCTAAATTAGTATATAAATCAATGTTATTATTTTCGCACAACTCACGCATTAAATAACGTGCATCTGAGTGATCAAATACAGCTAATAGTCTTTTATCCGCTAAATTTATTACCTCAGCGTATGTCATTCCATATTTCCTGCTAATTTTTCTTTTTGTTCAAATGCTAGTAATTCTTCAATAATTGGATCAAGCTTACCTTCAACAATTCGATCTAATTGATTAATTGTTAAACCAATTCTATGGTCAGTTACTCTGTTTTGTGGATAGTTATATGTTCTAATCTTTTCAGATCTATCTCCTGTACCAATTTTACTCTTTCTAATATTACCAGTTTTTTCATCTTCAATACGTTTCATTTCTTCGGCTACTCGAGCACGAATTAGCTTCATTGCTGATGCTCTGTTCTCATGTTGTGAGCGACCATCTTGAACGTTAACTTGAATATTAGTTGGTTTATGAACGATACGAACAGCCGAGTCAGTAGTGTTAACGTGCTGACCACCTGCACCTGTCGCTCTATGTGTACTAATTTCTAAATCATTTTCATCAATTGAGAAATCCGCTTCTTCAATTTCAGGTAATACTAATACTGTTGCTGTTGAAGTGTGGACACGTCCTTGTGTTTCTGTTTTAGGAACACGTTGAACACGGTGTGCACCTGATTCAAATTTCATATGACGATATGCTTCATTACCTTTTAAGATAAATGATATATCTGAGTATCCACCCATATCAGCAGGTGACATATCAATTACTTCAAATGATCTGCCAGTTGCCTCTGCATATTTTGTATACATTCTAAATAAGTCTCCAGCAAAGATATTACCTTCATCTCCACCTGCAGCTCCACGAATTTCAATAATAGCGTTATTTTCATCGTTAGGATCCTTAGGTATTAACATAATTTCTAAGTTATCTAGTAAGCCTTGTCGCTCTTCCATTAATCCTTCTAATTCCATTTTTGCAAGTTCAACCATTTCTGCATCATCTAACTCTAACATTTCTTCAGCATCGCTAATTTGCGAATTTAATTCTTTTAGTTTTAAACTTCCATCATAAAGACCCATAATACTTGCCTGCTCTTTCGCAAGTGCTGCAAGTTTTCTATTGTCCGCTAATACTTCTGGTGATATTAAAAGTTCATTCAACTCTTCATATCTACTTTCTACTTCTTCTAATCTTTTTATTATTGCTTCCATATTTTACCTCTTCTATTTTACTTTTGGTCGATTGGGAACGACGTGACAGTGACGACATACTGCCTCATAACTTTCACTTGCTCCAACCATAATTATTGGATCATAGTAATCAGCAGGGCGACCATCGATATTTCTTTGTGACCTTGTCCCTGGTGCACCACATTTAGTACAGATTGCTGTTAACTTAACGACAAACTCTGCTTGAGTAATTAAAACTGGCATCACTCCAAATGGCTCTCCTCTAAAATCTAAATCCAATCCTGCTACCATTACTCTAATTCCTGAGTTAGCTAAATAATCAACTACTTTAACAATATCTTCATCAAAGAATTGTACTTCATCAATTGCAACTATCTCACTGGTATTATCAATATAATCTAGTATTTCTAAAGCATTACCTATTTGAACACTTTCAGCTCTACTACCTGCATGCGATACAACCATCTTTTCATCGTAACGATTATCTATCAGAGGTTTAAATAATTGTATTCTTTGTTTACCGTAACTTAAAACTCTAATTCTTCTTAGTAATTCTTCCGTTTTACCGGCAAACATACAACCTGATATTACTTCAACAAAACCTTCTTTATAACTATGATACATATTCCACCTCTTTTATAATAATTCTTTAATCATTATACCAAAAATAACGATTAAACAGTAGCGTTAGAATATATTTTCTCACTAGTATTAGATGATTTTACTAATTAAACTTGTAAGGATATGCATTATAAAATATGTAATTAAACCAATTGTAAATAATAGTATTATACTTTTATTCTTACCTAGTTTATTTCTATTTTGCTTAATATCTTCAAGACTAGCTCCTTTTAAAAATAGAGTTATTTCATAATAATCTTCAATATTAAACTTTTTAATTTCTTCTCAATAATTATTGTAGGAACTGTAATAATTAATATTACAATAAACGCTACAATTACATACTTATAGTTATCTAAACCTGCAAATAATGCAACTACAGCTGCATTTATAATTAATAATAGACCATAGATACGGTATTGACCTTGTAGTTTACCGTACTCATACATTTCATCTGCCAACATAATATCATTTACCTCCTCTTTCACTAAATAATCAATATTGACAGAAAATAATTTACTTAATAAAAGTAAACTTTCAATATCAGGGTAAGTTTTACCTGTTTCCCAGTTGGATATAGTAACACGAGATACAAATATTTCATTAGCATTCTCTTCTTGAGAGAGTTCTAATTTTAATCTCTCTTCCTTTATTTTATCCTTTAACATATTACTTCCTACTACTATCATCGTATCTTCTCTTCTATTTATTATCTATTAAGTTATCTTTACATACAAGTAAATGACTGTATAAAGTCTTTTACAACAATAAAAAAACCAGCCTAAGCTGGTTATTTATTTTATTGTTCTTCGTTTGACATTCCGTAACGTTTTTGGAATTTCTCAATTCTACCTTGAGCTGCTGCGAAACGTTGTCTTCCTGTATAGAACGGGTGACAGTTTGAACAAGTATCAATTTTAATATCTTTTTTAGTTGATCCTGATTCAAATACATTTCCACATGCTGAACATGTTACTGTAGTTTTGAAATATTCTGGATGTATATCTTTTTTCATCGGTTTTCTCTCCTTCCGCCTTGTTGTCTTTGCGGCAACAAAGTAAGTATCATTACTATAACATAAGCATTAATTAAGTTCAATATTAATCAATCTTATTTTCCAATGTTTTGAATTTCTTTTATAACTTCATTAACCGAATTGTAATCTGGGTACATCATATAGTAGTTACCACCTAAGGCATATGAGTAATCATAGCCGCCCGTTCCACGAACTTGTAAGTTTGTAATATTCCATGATGATGGATCATTTAACTGAAGTCTTACTAATGATGAAATATCAGAATCACTCATATTCGTTTGGAAAGTTCCCGTTAGTGAAGATAGTATTGAACTAAAATTAGTTATAAGGGCAGGACTTGCCATCTTATTAATAATAGCTTCTAATACGTATGTCTGATTTCTACCACGTGCTGAATCTCCATCTGGATGATTTTTACGATCTCTAACAAACACTAAGGCTTTCGCCCCATCTAAGTATGTATCTCCGACAGGGAAATCATAACCACCTGCACTAAATGGATAATCATTATAAACATTAACACCACCTATGGCATCAACAACACTTATTAAACTACTGAAGTTAACACGTACATAGTGATCTATATCTATTTCAAATAAATTAGATAAGGTTTCCATTGTACAGTCAACACCCCATATTCCGGTATGTGTTAGTTTATCTTTGTTATTGTTTTTACAGGCAATTGGTAGGTAGTAGTCTCTTGGAATACTAACTAAGATAATTTCTTTTGTTGTTGGATCTACTACTGCTAAGATATTAACATCCGATCTAGCATTATTTGTAATACTTCCATAAACATCGATACCACTAATTAATACGGTAAAGACATTTTCATTTACTTTAATATTCGGTTTATCTATTGTAACAATTTTTTCAAATTGTGCTACTACTCTTGTTTCATCATCAAAGTCTGGATATTCATCTTTAATAAAGTTTCTATATGCTTCATTTACGACAATTACTTCAACCTCTTGATTATATAGAGCCTTAGCTAAACGTTCATAACTTGAGTATTCACTCGTTTGTATATTGTAATTTAATTTTTCTTCAAAATAATCTAAAGCTTCGTCGACGATTTCTTCATTTTCATCTTCTATTCCAAAGACTAATTCACGAAGATCTTCAAGGTTCTCGTAAGAACTCTCTTTTTTTACTATTAATGAGACGACATCTTTTTTAACTGAAAGTCCGGTCACATTACTTAAGAATGAGCCACCTTTATATAAATAAAAGTTAGCAAACAACAGTGCTATACTTAGAATTACTAAGAAAAACTTAGATATTCTATTTTTCCCTTTAGCTCTGTATACTCTTAAGATCATAATTAATAAGAATAATGTTAATACCATAAATATTACTATTAAATATTTAGCTGGTAGTAAACCAATCTTAATAATTTGGAATGCGAATACTATATTAAGTATTGCATAAAGAATAAATAACCCCTTAAAAAACTTTCTGTTTTTTTTCATAATTATTACAACTCTTCTCTCCATATTTTAGCGCCTAGTTGTGTAAGTTTTTGATCAATATTAGCATAACCACGATCAATGTGGTAAATATCTCTAATTTCAGTTACACCTTCGGCAATTAAGCCTGCGATGACTAGGGCAGCACCACAACGTAAGTCAGTAGCCTTAACTTGGCCACCAAATAAAGGAGTAACTCCTGTTATTTCTGCTTGACCAGTAATTACTTTAGCTTGTGCTCCAAGTCTTTGTAATTCTGATACTGCTTTAAATCTTTCTTTATAAATTTTTTCTGTAATATGCGATGTTCCTTCTGCCTGTGTTAATAATGTTGCAAAAGGTGACTGTAAGTCTGTCGCAAATCCTGGGTATGTGTTAGTTGAAATATCAACTGCTTTTAGTTTGTTTCCACCTCTGATAGTTACTGAGTCGACGTGAACTTCTAAATCAACACCCATATCATGTAGTTTTGATAATAATGAATCTAAGTGTAGTGGAATAATATTTTCTACTACAACCTCTTCAGCAGCAGCTGCTGCTAGCACTATATAAGTTCCTGCTTCAATTCTATCTGGAATAATTTCATGGTTACAACCACCTAAGTAATCAACACCTTCGATAGTTATTTCATTTGTACCTGCTCCACGAATATTTGCTCCCATTTTGTTTAATAGGGTAGCTACGTCAATAATTTCTGGCTCTTTAGCAGCATTATTAATAACTGTTCTTCCTTTAGCATATACTGCCGCCATCATAATATTAATAGTTGCTCCAACTGAAGCAATATCCAAGAAAACACCATTTCCAACTAAATTTTCGGCTTCTAAAATATAGTTACCGTGCTCATAAGTAATTTCAGCACCTAAAGCTTCAAAACCTTTAATATGTAAATCGATAGGACGTGGACCTAAGTCACAACCTCCTGGCATTTTAATTTCTACTTTTCCATACTTACCAAGTAGTGCTCCCATAAAATAGTACGAAGCTCTAAGTTGTGTGACAACATCAGTGATTAAAGCATTGTTTTCCATTTTTGTTGGATCAATTACTAGGTCACCATTTTCTTCACGTGTTACCTTAATATTTAACTCCGATAATATATTTGTTAAAGCATGGACATCTGAGATATCTGGCACACCATAAATTGTTACAACTTCATTGGCTAAGATTGCTGCTGGTATTAATGCTACCGTAGCGTTCTTTGAACCATCAATTCTTACAGTTCCATTCAGTTTGTGGCCACCTTCAATTTTTATTACTTTACTCACTTAATCATCCTTCCTTAGTGTTCATCGTCAAGACTTGCTAATTTAGAAATCTCCATAATATCGTCTTCATAATCCGGTTTTTCACGGATTGAATCGTAATCAATAACTATTTCTATTTCTTCTTCATCATCGAATTCTTCTTCATCCTCGATAATTATATCTTCTGTGCTTACTAAAACATCATCTAGTTTATGACGCTTACGTAAGTCCCATTTGTTTTCTGGTAATGATATAAAACGTTTATCTAATGTTAGATCAGAATACATTTTCGCAATACGTTTTGTTGCAGTTGCTTCATCTAAACCTAATTTTACAATTACTTTGTCAAATAACTCCTGAAATGACAACTCTCTTTTCGCTTCCTCTAGAATCTCTACTGAAGCTTCAGCCATTGGACTTTTAGCCATTTAAATCTCCTCCTACATACTTTCTGGTGCACTTACACCAATTAAAAATAATGCATTAGCTAATACAATTTTTGTTGCTAATACTAAACCTAGACGTTGTCCAGTTAACTCAATGTTACCTTCGTCTAAAACCTTATTTGAACCATAGAAACTATGGAATAAAGTTGCAAGCTTACTAATATAATTACTAATCTTATTTGGCAGACGTACCTTTGCAGCATCTGCAATAACATTTGAAAACTCATTAATATGTTTTACTAATTCAATCTCTTTAACATCTTGTAGTAAATTGAAATCATCACTAATTTCATATTTTTCACCTTGTGTTAAAATTGATGACATTCTCGCATGAGCATATTGTGCATAATATACTGGGTTTTCATTACTTTGTGAAATTGCTAAGTCAAGATCTATTGTCATTGGTGAATCTGGTGCACGGTCTACATACATATAACGTAATGCATCTACACTAGTTTCTTCTATCAATTCTCTTAATGAGATTGACTGGCCAGTTCTCTTTGACATCTTGAACTCTTCGCCATCTTTAAGCATTAAAGCCATTTGCGTAATATCAACTTCTAATTGATCACGATTATAACCTAAAATCTCAACTGATGCTTTTAATCTATTAATATAACCATGGTGATCTGCACCTAATAAGTCAATTAGTAAATCATAGCCACGATCAAACTTATCTTGGTGATAAGCGATGTCTGGAGTTAAGTATGTATAGTTTTTATCACTCTTAACTAAAACACGATCCTTATCATCACCAAAATCTGTTGTTCTTAACCAAAGCGCTCCATCTTCTTCATAAGTATGACCTGAATCAATAACTTTTTGAAGGGCAGTCTCTACTTTGTTAGCTGCGTAAATTTCACTCTCTTTAGTCCAAACATCAAACTCTACATTAAATAATTTTAAGTCACGTTTTAATTTTTCTGTTTCTTCAAATAATCCATAAGCTCTAAATTCTTCATAGAACTCATCCATATCTTCACTAACATATTTATCATCAACTTCTGATTTTAATTTCTTAGCTATTTCAATAATATCTTGCCCTTTGTAACCATCTTCAGGGAATTCTACATCTAGGTCAAATAACTCTAAATATCTCGCTTGTAATGATCTAGCCATATTTACAATTTGAACACCTGCGTCATTTAAATAGAACTCACGAGTTACTTCATAACCTGAGAATTTCATAATTCTCGTTATTGAGTCTCCCATTGCTGCACCACGTGCATGTCCTGGGTGAAGATCTCCAGTAGGGTTAGCTGATACATATTCAACGTTTACCTTTAAACCGTTACCTGAATTGTTCTTTCCAAAAGTTTCTTTCTCACTTAATACTTGTTTAATTACATTTGCATAGTGAACTTGGTTAACTCTAAAGTTAATAAATCCAGGTCCAGCAATAGTAACTTCACTAAATAACTCCGTATCTTTTTCTAATTCTGTTGTAATTGTTGTTGCTATTTCTCGTGGATTAGATTTTAACTCTTTTACTAATCTCATAGCAATATTACTTGAATAATCACCAAAAGAGTTATCTTTTGGAATTTCTAAGTTTACTTCATTTTCAGCATTATATTCATATTTTTCATTAACAACTTTAACAATAGCTGCTTTTATTAATGATTCTATTTTATTCATTATCCCACTTCACCTTCATTAAAAACTTTCCGACTTCTGATCCATTCTGCTTTAGGGTATATCCTAACATTAAATTGTTGTGTTTTAATGTTATTTCATCGGTAATTACGTCCATTATCATTCTACCATACTCACTTAGCAATGTTGCTTCCGTTTTATCCTGAATATGGAAATTAATGTCTGTCCTAGCCTCACTAATTCTTACTAGTGAACCCTCTGTTTTATTTAACTTAATTGAAACACTAGTCTCATCATTTTCTTGATAGTTCACTGTATAGTCATCATCTATAATAACTTCAGCCATACCATCATATATGACAGTTTCTGTGTTCTCTAAATAGTCTTTTTGAATTACTTTTATTAAGCGCTTTTCTTTCATTAATATCGACCTTTTCTCTATATCTTTTTTCCGTTTTCTTACTTGATTATATACATATACACGATTATGTCAAGTATTTAGAATACTGATATTTTTTC
>CAYTTS010000031.1:0-14533 GCA_964440875.1 uncultured Erysipelothrix sp.
ATTTTCTATCCCAATAAAGACATCTAAGTTTTTTTTAATACTCAAAAACCCTATTAGTAAAAGATATATTGTATAATAAAGACATAGTAAGGGGAGAGAATATGGATAATTCTAATTTTGTAGAGTTTCTTAGTGAAGTAATTTTCAATCCACCATTATTAATAACCGTAGTATTGATACTTGCGGTTATTCTCGTTAATGGTTGGACCGATGCTCCAAATGCAATAGCTACTGTCGTTAGTACAAGGGCAATGAAGCCAAGATCAGCAATTCTAATGGCAACACTATTTAATTTCTTGGGTGTCTTTGTAATGACTTTATTTCAAGCTGAAGTAGCACAAACTATTTATAATATGGTTGATTTTGGAAATGATCCGCAAGTTTCCCTTGTTGCCTTATGTGCGGCTTTATTCGCTATTGTTTTATGGGCAACAGCAGCTTGGTATTTTGGAATTCCAACGAGTGAGTCTCATGCATTAATTGCCGGACTATCGGGGGCAGCAATAGCTCTTCAAGGTGGTATTAGTGGTATTAATGGTAGTGAATGGATGAAGGTAATCTACGGAATCTTTATATCAACGCTATTAGGTTTTGCTCTAGGTTATCTGATTAATAAGTTATTGATATTTTTATTTAGAGGCAGTAATAAACAACGGGCTAATAGATTTTTTAGAAAAGGTCAAATATTTGGTGGAGCATCAATGGCATTCATGCACGGAGCTCAAGATGGACAAAAGTTTATGGGAGTATTTCTATTAGGTGTTGCACTTGCAAAAGGTGATGCTTCAAGTACAGTCTTTCACATACCGATTTGGCTAATGCTACTTTCATCAATAACAATGGCAATAGGCACATCAATCGGTGGTTTAAGGATTATTAAATCAGTCGGTATGGATATGGTTGACTTAAGTGTTCATGAAGGCTTTTCAGCAGATTTAGGTGCTGCAACTGCACTTTTAGTTACAACAGTATTTGGTATACCAGTAAGTACAACTCATACAAAAACAACCGCGATAATGGGAGTTGGCTTAACCAAAGGGGCTAATAAAGTTAACTGGAAAATAGTTTCTGAAATGGTCTTAGCTTGGGTACTTACATTTCCAGGTTGTGGATTAATCGGGTTTTTAATGGCTAAAGTATTTTTAATGTTATTTATATAGGAGGATATTATGTTTAAAAGAAAAAAGAAAAGTTATGACTATTTTAATAGTTTTCATCAGTTTTCAGCGTATTCTGTAGAAGCTGCAAAGTACTTAGATTTTGTATTAAATGACTATGATGTTACAACACTAACATCACATATGGAGGCTATGCACGTTATAGAAAATAACTGTGACCTACATCATCACGCTGTTGATGCACAACTTCTAAGTGAATTTCTACCAGTTTTAAATGCTGAGGATATCTTAACTCTAAATGATTTATTAGATGATACAGTTGATGCAATTGAAGATATTTTAATAGGTATTTATACCTTCAATGTACTTAATATTAGATCACAGGCAATTATATTTTCAGATATTATCGTTGAAATTGCTGAAGCATTACATGATGCTGTTGATGATTTTAAAAAGTTTAAAACATCAAAAACAGTTAATGATAAATTAAAGGCTGTCAAACGTTTAGAACAAGAAGCTGATGATATTTACCTAAAAGAAATGCATAGACTTCATGTTGAGGAACAAAACGTTAAAAAGTTAGTTATGTGGACAAGAATTTATGATTTATTTGAAGATTGTGCTGACTCATTTGAGAAAGTAATTAAGCAAATGGAGCTAATTATCTTAAAGCATACATAGTTAGCGTTAATGCCTTGAAGTTATTACTATTAAGAACTATAATAGTCTAGTCTAGGAGGGCGTTTAATGGATTTAAAAAAATATATAGCATCGATTAACGATTATCCAGTTGAAGGGGTTATCTTTAGAGATATTACACCACTTATGGCTGATGGAAAAGCATTTGCTTATGCATGCGATCAGATGAAAGAATTTGCTGAAAAGTATGAAGTAGATGTTGTTGTAGGACCAGAATCAAGAGGATTTATTTTTGGATGTCCTGTAGCTAAGGATTTAGGTGTAGGTTTTGTTCCTGTAAGAAAGCCTAATAAACTACCAAGAGAAACAGTAAGTTATGAATATGATTTAGAATATGGATCAAATGAGTTACATATGCATAAAGATGGTATTAAACCAGGCCAAAAAGTACTTGTTGTGGATGATTTATTAGCAACTGGTGGTACGATTGAAGCGACTATTAAACTAGTTGAACAATTAGGTGGAGAAGTAGTTGGTTGCTCATTTTTAATTGAACTTGAAGATCTTAAAGGACGAGATTTAATTGAAGGATATGACATTTTAACTTTAATTAAATATTAATTTTTAAAAAAAGTGAAGGAGGTGAATGATATGAGTGAAGAGTTAAATATTACTTTTGATGATGTATTAAAGGAAATGAGAGCTTATATTAGTAATGAGGAAGATATTAAAAAAGTTACTGAGGCTTATGATTTTGCTTTTAAGATGCATGATGGACAATTTAGAAAAAGTGGAGAACCTTATATCGTTCACATAATTCACGTTGGATACATTCTTGCAACTCTGCGAGTTGGTCCACAAACGATTATAGCTGGCCTTTTACATGATGTAATTGAAGATACTGATATTACAGCTGAAGAATTTATTAAGAAGTTTGGTGAAGATACTTATGCCATAGTTGAAGGAGTTACCAAAATTGGTAATATTGAGTTCAACGATTTAAAAGAATATCAAGCGGAAAACCATCGTAAGATTTTAATTGCGATGGCAAATGATATTAGAGTTATCATCGTTAAACTTGTTGATAGATTACATAATATGCGAACTCTGAAGCATATGGATGAAGATAAACAAAAGAGAATAGCACAAGAAACACTAGATGTTTATGCACCGTTAGCACATAGATTAGGAATGTTCGAACTTAAAAATGAACTTGAAGATCTATGCTTTATGTATTTAGATCGTGAACGTTACTATGAAATAGCCAAAATGGTAGAAGTAAGACGTGCTGAAAGAGATAAATATGTTACAGAAATGATTGAAAGTTTAAATCAATTATTATCGGAACATGATATTGAGTTTGAAATCTTTGGACGTTCTAAACATTTATATAGCATTAACCGTAAAATGATTAAAAAAAATATAGAATTTGAAGAAATATTAGACCTACTAGCACTTAGAGTAATCACAAAGACAGAGTTAGAATGTTATGAAGCACTAGGATATATTCACTCACGCTTTACACCAGTACCTGGTAGATTAAAAGATTATATAGCTATGCCTAAATTTAATCTATATCAATCACTACATACTACGGTAATTGGTGTTGATGGTAATATTTTTGAGATTCAAATAAGAACTAAAGAAATGGACGATGTTGCTGAAAAGGGAGTAGCTGCTCATTGGCGTTATAAAGAAGGTTCAGAATATAGTCCTAAAAAAGAACAACAGGAGATTGAAGAGAAACTACACTGGTTTAGAGATATCATTGATTTAAAAGATAATAAAGATATTGAAGATGCGACAGAATTTATGGATCATCTTCAAGAAGATTTATTTAATACTTCAGTATATGTTATGTCACCACAAGGAAGAGTTATTGATCTTCCGATAGACTCAACACCGATCGACTTCGCATATCGCATACATACAGATATCGGTAATAAGGCTGTAGGAGCGACTGTTAACGGTAATTTAGTCCCACTAAGTACAAAGCTTAAGACTGGTGATGTTGTTCAAATTAGAACGAGCAAACAGTCAAATGGACCAAATGATGACTGGTTATCATTTGTTAAAACTTCAACGGCTAAATCTAGAATTAAATCATTTTATAAAAAACAAGATAAACTTGATCGAGAACCATTTATTGAAAAAGGTAAGGCACTATATAATGAAGAGTTAAAGAAAAGAAAGATTGATTCGAATAATATATCAAACAAACATTTCTTAAGTGTAATTAACCAGTTCTCATTAAGTAATGCCGATGACTTCTATTACGCAGTTGGATCGGGCTCATTAAATATGCCAAAAGTAATGGAAAAGTTATCTAAAACTACTAAAGTAGTTAGTGAAGAAGTAAGGGCAAATAAGACAGTAACACCACCAAGACTTAAAGATGCATCAAGTTCTAAGTTTGGAGTAGCAGTTGCTGGTCTTGATTCAATGATGATTAACTTAGCTCAATGTTGCTATCCAGTACGTAATGATGAAATAAAAGGCTACATTACAAAAGGACAAGGAGTAACTGTTCACCGTGAAAACTGCCATAATATAAGTGATGTTAAAGAGCGATTAATTGACTGTGTTTGGACAGATGTTGATGAAACCCATCGCTATGAGACAGTCGTCATGACAGAAGCCATTAACAAAAACAATTTAGTTGCAGATATTATTACTGTAATCTCACAAAACAAAGCAAATTTAATTGAAATTAATTCAAAATTAATGAGTGATCAGATTAATGTTGCGACAACGGCAGTAATAAAAGTTAAAGATAAAGAACATGTGAATAATATTTTAGTTAACCTACAAAAGGTCGAGGGAATATACTCTGCAAAACGCAAAGGTGAAAGAAAACAAGGTGTTAAGTGAAAAGCCTTGACACCTTAATATTAACTGTGTTATAATTATTCAGGATTAGGAGGTATACTATGTCAGTAAAAATTAGATTAAGAAGAATGGGTTCTAAGAAGAAACCTTTCTATAGAATTGTAGTTGCAGATTCAAGAGCTCCACGTGATGGACGTTTCATTGAAATCTTAGGAAACTATGACCCTGCTTTAGTAGATAATAAAGTTACTTTAAACAAAGAAGCTGCATTAAAATGGTTACACAACGGTGCTCAACCATCAGATACAGTTAAAGGATTACTATCTTCAGAAGGTGTTATGAAACAATTCCACGAAGAAAAACAAGCGAATAAGAAGAAATAATCATGACAAAATTAGAAAAAACTTTATATGATTTATTACTTCCACTAGTAGATGATAAAGATAACTTTTCAGTTGTACAATCAGATACGAAAAGTAATAAGACTGTTTACTTAAATGTAATATCAGATGAATCTGATATCGCAAGATTAATAGGTAGACGTGGTAATATGGCGAGCTCAATTCGTCAGACTATGCTAATTGCAGGAAGATTAGAAAGTAAAAAGATTATGATTAATTTTGAAAGTAGAGAAGTTGCTTAAGTAACTTCTTTTTTAATGCAAAAAATGCTACTAAGTAGCATTTAATCGCGGATATTGAGCGCTGATAAAACATCATTTGTTATTGTATTTGCTTTAAAAGCCATCTCACTAGCTAAAATATTCTCATCAAATATAATAACATCATCAAATAAGTTTACACTATCACAATTACTTATATCAATAACTAACTGATCCATACAAATTAAACCAATAATAGGGCATAGCTGATTGTTTATTGATAACATACAATTTGTATTTGAAAGACTCCTTAAAATACCATCAGCATAACCTATTGAAATTGTTGCAATCTTCATAGGCTTATTACTAATATATGAATTAGCATAAGATATACGTTCATTAGCATTAATTTCATTAATACTTACAACTCTTGCCTTTAGAGTCATAACAGGCTTTAGATTAATTGGATAAGAATGCATTTTATCACTTAATAAACCATAGAGTATAATACCTACTCTAATATAGTCATAGTGAAAGTTTGAATAGTTTAAAACTCCATAGCTTGCTAAAAGGTGAGTAGAACCAATATCGATATTTAAACTTCTTAATCTTTCAAGTAGTTGATCAAAGCGATTAATTTGCACTAAACTGTATTCAACATCTTCTTTAGCTAAACTATCACTTGCAGATAAATGCGAATATATTCCTGTTACTTCGATATTATTTAAGTTATACATCTCTTTAATATTATCAAAATTACTAAATAGTTCACCAACTCTATTCATTCCTGTATTAACCTTAATATGTGCTTTTACACTTATACCTAGCTCATTGACACATTTAGCATATTCATAATTAACTAAACTTATAGTTAAATTATTTTCATTAATAATTGATAACTTATCTAAATCAACAATACCAAAGATGAGTATTTCACACTGCTTATTATATTTTCTAAGCTTAATTGCCTCGGATAATGTAGCAACAGCAAAGGTATCTATTTTAAGTTTGCTTAATATTTCTACAGTTTCTTTTATACCATGACCATAAGCATCTGCTTTTACGACAGCCATGATTTTACTTTTTGATAGTTTCTTTATTTCACTGATATTATGTTTGAAATTAGAAGCACTTAACTCTCTACTAATTCTTTTCATAAGCGTATTCCGTTATAATGACACCATCTACATTGTTGCCTGAGATCATATAATCATTATCAATGTTTAAAACTAAATTTTCTTCATATTTAAGATAATAAATTCGATAGTCTTCAAATAATAGTGGATCTTTCTTATTAAAGTCTTTTAGAAGATCTATATACTCTTCCAGAGCTAAATTCAAATCACTAATTATCTTTGAATGGGGATAAGAGACATATCTAAAGTGCCACTCCTCTGCTGATATTTTCGTGATTTCTACCTTATCTTCTTTATATCTTTCAATAAAGCCGTAGTAAGCTGCGACTTCTTTGAAATTCTTACTAATACCGACATTCGGAAAGCTAGGTCTAATCAAGTCGATATTTCTACTATTGATTGCTAAATCAACTGCTAAAGCACTTTGATGTTCACTGCAATCAACTTTAGCTACATAACTTTCGGTAAACTCTTTACCATTTTCAATAAGTGACTTATTATATAAATCTTTTTGCATTTGATGACTTCGATAGGCGTCAGTACATAAGATTTTATTATCAGATTGAATATGAGCAAAAATCTTTAAGAGATTACTTTTAACAACGCTATCGATTAATAGTAAATTATTTTTGTATGCTAGCTTATCTAATCTTTTTTCATCAATAATATTTTGGATAGGGTAGTCATGGTTAATCAATAAAAGATGTCCTTTATAAATATCTTCTGGATATATTGTAATTTTCTTACTCATGCTTCTAATCCTAAAGTAATTAAATCATTTACAATTCGATCAAAACTATAGCCAACTGCTTTTAACATATTTGGGAAACGACTATTGTCCGTAAAGCCAGGTAAAGTATTAACTTCATTAAAAACAATTTCATTTTCAGATGTATAAAACATATCAACTCTTGATAAACCTTTTAAATTCAGAATTCTATATATTTTTAATGCAGTCTCTTTTATTCTTTCTAACTCAGAAACACTTATACGTGCTGGAAGATGTATTTTGCTATTCCTTAGATTATATTTTTCTTCAAAATCAAAGAAATCAGTTTTAATTTCGATCTCATCGACAGTACCAATAATTAAATCTTCATTACCAACTATCGCACATCCTACTTCAAAGCCTGAGATTGTTTCTTCAATTACTACTTGTTTATCATAGTCATAAGCATAATTTAAAGCGTCTTTTAGTTCACTTTCATTATATATTTTAGATATTCCAAATGATGAGCCTGCTTTTAAAGGTTTTATAAATAAAGGATATTTCAAATCTTCTAAAGCATTTTTAATATTTTTTATATCATCACTAGCGTGAACTAAGATACCTTTTGCTATCTTGACTCCGTGATTGCTAACTAAGCTTTTGGCAACGTGTTTATCCATTGCTAATAAAGATGCACTCATGTCACAGCCGACATATTTAATACCTAAGAGTTCAAAGAGACCTTGAATACGTCCATCTTCACCATTAGTACCATGCAGTATTGGAAAGGCAATATCAAAGTTTATTATTTTATCATTTGCAATTAAAGTAGGACTTCCATGTGAACTTAAAGATAGTGAAACATCAAAACTTTCACTCTCCCAAGTGTCGTCTTTAATTTTATTGATATTTCCTTCAAAGAGTTTAAAGTTTCCCTTCTTATTAATTCCTAATGTTATAAGTTCATATTTATCTAAATCAATTGCCTTAATTATTGAGTAAGCAGATTGAAGTGAAACCGAATATTCTGCTGACTTTCCACCAAATATAGCTACTACCTTAATTTTGTTTTTCATAAAGATTCTCCTCTAATTCATATTTTATTTCAATTCTATCTTGAGTTATTAACTCACTATTAACTTGATCATTTGTATTAATATCAAAGGTATCTCTAATTAAATCGTATTGTTTATAAATACGATCATTATCTTTAAAATAGTTGATATTTTCATTACGTAATTTGTAAGAGTACTTTTGTTTTCTATTTGATAAGATCTTAATAATTAAATCTTCATCAATTATTGATATTTTTAGTTGAAATGTTTCTAAAGTCTCATTCTTAAACTTTAAATCTATCCAACCGCTATTAATAGTTGCATCTAGTCCAATGACTTGCTTATCATCATCTTTAAAGTAATTACTGCGATGTGCGACACGTTCAACTACTGTTAATGGACTATATAGTAAGGCTTCGTATAAGTTGTTACTCATCTGACATAAGCCTCCTCCAACTGCTGTACTCATCTCATTATTTTTTATAACTAATCCTTCTTTATACTTATCCTCTTTATCTGAGTATCTCGTTACTAAATTGAATGAAAAAGTTTCATTTGGTTTAATTAGTAGTCCATCAAGACTATCTTTAATTATTGATAAATTATGCATTTTATTATATTGATATTTAATGTCGAAGCCACTTTGATAGTTTATTATTGGATGCTTTACTTCTATTACTTCCTCATCTAAGTAATCACTTTTAAACTTAGCGTAAATATTTTTATCATTTTTTAATTCTTTGAAATACATGTGCTGACGTTGTTTAATTCTTAATGGTAGTAAGAAAGGGAACCTTTCTGTTAGTCTTTTATTACTCATGATTAATCCTCCTCATAAAAAAATCACTTAACAATAGTATTCTACTAATTATTAAGTGATTAGATTTTAATTTAATCTTATATATATCTTAATTTTTCCTTAAGATTGATTTGGAAGTGTAATAAAGAAGCTTGTTTTGCGGTTTAGACACTTTGCGCTGATCCTTCCATTATGTAGTTCAACAATATCTTTCGCAATTGCTAGGCCGAGTCCACTTCCACCAGTACTTCTTGATCTGGATGAGTCAAGTCTATAAAACTTTTCAAAAATTTGATCTAACTTTTCTTGAGATATTTCAGCTCCAAGATTTGATACTACTATAGTAACTTCATCAATATCTTTACTTAACTCTATCTCAATGCTAGAGTTTTTATCACTATAATTGATAGCGTTATTTATGACATTTCTAAGTACTCTGGCTATTTTATCAGAATCTACTAGTATCTTAATACTCTCATCATAAGTTAATTTAAACTCTTTATTTTCTGATTTAACTAGTGGATAGAAATCATCCATTATTTGCTCAAGCATTAGATTTAGATTTATCTCTTCTTTATATAGAGTCATTTTGCCATCATTATATCGGGCAATATCAAATAACTCATTAATCAGATCTTCTAAATTGTAAGCTTTATCTAATACTACTGACAAATACTTTTCTCTTTGTTCTGTCGGCATATCTTCAACCTCATCCAATAGTGATAGATAGCCAATAACGGAGGTCAGTGGTGTTTTTATATCATGAGCTAAATATACGATTAAGTCATTTTTTCTTTGTTCTTCGGCTTTTGCTAATCGTTTATTTTCATTAAGATCAAACTTTAACTTATTTAAATGAAGTTCAATATGTGATAAATCACTTGGAAGAGTGATGCTCGTATTACTTTCATCATTAAGCAGATCAACTGATTGATAAACAGCTTCTAGATATGAGAATACTTTACTGAAGTTATACATTATAACTAAGACATAACCAACGGTAAAATATAGTATAAATAATATTGGTCCAAGTCTATTGAAGATAAAGTAATATAATTCTCCTCCATACCAAATATTATTTGTATAAATAAGAAAGGCGATAAAACTAATAATGACGCCGACAATTGTATAGACAATTATATTACTAATAAGTTTACGGTAAAGATTTCGTTTAATACTCTTATCAATTTTATTTTTCAATTGTATAACCTACTCCCCAAACAGTTTTAATATACTTACTATGCTTATTAGTATCATTTAATTTTTCTCTTAAGTTTCTAATATGGACCATAACAGTATTATTATCTGACTCATAATATTTTTCTTTCCAAACAGCTAGAAAGAGTTCATCTGTACTTACTACTTCACCAGAATTTTCTAGTAAATGCCATAAGATATCAAATTGGATTGGCGTTAGTTTAATATCTTCGTTATTTAAACTTAGTTTTCGTGTTTTTTTATTAATGCTAATGCCACGAAGTTCGATAATATGACTCTCATCTACTTGGGTATTATAGCGTGTATAGCGTCTTAGTTGAGCCTTAACTCTAGCTACTAGCTCCATTGGTTGAAATGGCTTAGTAATATAGTCGTCAGCTCCAATTGATAATCCCTGTACTTTATCAATATCTTCGACTTTTGCGCTTAAGAAAATAATTGGAAATGTGTGATTCTCCCTAATCTTTAAAGCTAGTTGAAAACCATCTAATTTTGGCATCATGATATCTAGGATTGCTAAATCAATATTTAAATTATTTAGATCAGTTAATGCTTCACTGCTATCATAGTACTTAAAAACATTATAGCCTTCATTCTTTAAATAAATCTCTAGTAAGTTTGCGATTTCTTTCTCATCATCAACAATTAGTATATTAATGATAAACACCTCCGTTAATTATTTCAATTATAACATAGACTATTTTATTAACGGGCTACATTAAAGAATTGTCATTTTACTAATATAATTACTAAAGTATAAGTACTATCATTATTTGCTTAAAAAGGTTAAAATAGATAAAGAGTTAGGAGTGAAATTATGAATTTATTACAAGTAGGTAAAGTAGTTAATACCTTTGGTATTAAAGGTGAACTTAAGATATTAAGTGACTCAGATTTTATAGAGGATCGTTTTAAAGTTGGAAATAAATTAATAATAAATGATAATGAAGAAGTTACAATAACTAGTTTTAGAATGCATAAAGGCAATGTATTAATTAGATTTAATGATTTAAATGATATTAATGAAGTTGAAAAATATAAGAACAAAGATTTGTTTGTAAATAGAGATAGTTTAAAACCACTAGATGATGGTTACTATTTATTTCAATTAGAAGACTTAGCTGTTTATGAAGATAATAAAGAAATTGGTAAAGTTATCGAAGTATTAAAACCAGCCCAAACGGTATTAAGAATTAAACTTGCAGACCGCGAAATTATGATTCCATTTGTTGATGCCTTCATTGAAAGTGTTGACCTAGATAATAAACGTATAAATGTCACAATGATTGAGGGCTTTTAATGAAGATTTCGATTTTGACGATCTTTCCGGAAATGTTTGACGGTTTTATCAATACATCAATAATTAAAAAAGCTGTTCTACAAAACTTTGTGGATATTGAGGTCATTGATTTTAGAGACTACACAAATGATAAACACAATCGAGTTGATGATACACCATATGGTGGTGGGGCAGGTTTAGTCCTATTGTACCAACCATTAGTAGATACTCTTAAAAAAATTAAAACTAAAAATTCACATATAATTATGTTGACGCCAGCGGCCAAGACATATAATCAAAAAAGAGCTCGCGCCTTAAGTAAGAGTGAACATTTAATCCTTATTTGTGGACATTATGAAGGCTATGATGAGAGAATATTAAACCACGTTGATGAAGTAATTAGTATTGGTGACTATATCTTAACAGGTGGTGAACTTGGAGCCATGATTGTTAGTGATTCAATTATTAGACTTCTTCCAGGGGTTATTAAAGAGGAGTCGATCGATGAGGAATCGTTTGAAAATGGCTTATTAGAGCATCCTCAATATACGAAACCACAAGAAATTGATGGCTATAGAGTACCTGATGTCTTAATAAGTGGTCATCATAAGAATATTGATGAGTACCGACATAAGGAATCATTAAGAAAAACATTTACTTATCGAAAAGATCTTCTGGAAAAATATGATTTAAGTGCTGATGATAAAGCTTATCTTAAGAGTTTAGAAGATGAGCAATAGAAAAGAGTTTACACTTGAATTAGATAAGAAGAAATTTTATTGCTTCTTAGATCTTAAATCAAGAAAAAATCTTAATATTACAATAAAAGCTAATAACGAAATATATATTTCAAAACCGGCCAAATACTCACTTGATTCTTTAAAAGAGTATTTGATAAGTAATAAGGACTGGTTAATTAAAAAATCTAAAAGAGTAAACGAGATAGCAAATAAACGAAATAGCTATTTAACAGATGATTATGTAGTAGTATTTAACGAGAGAGTTTATTTTGTTGATGATGAAGATATTTTAGATAAATTAGATGACATCCTTATGAAACACATTAATGATTATCGTAAAGATTTAGATGAAATTATAAAGATTTATCCTAAGGTTGAACTTGCAAAGATGAGGGGTAAGTGGGGACTTTGTATACCAAGTCATAAGCATATAAAAATAAACAAACGTTTAGTCCATTATCCGATACAATGCTTAAACTATGTATTAGTCCATGAGTATGCCCATCTTATAGTTGGCAATCACTCAAAAAAATTCTATGATTTAGTTGAGTCAATAATGCCTGATTATAAAATATATCAAGATTATTTAAAAGAAAATTAATGAGAAAACTGTGGTCTTAACGATCACTTTTTATTTAGATTATTTGTAGTGCTTGCTATTGTTAGTTATAATATAAAAAAGGAAGGTGAGATGATGAACTTATATGATTTTGTGATGTATCCCTTAGAGAAATTAATACTTAGTAAAATTAGAAAAGAGATAATGAGTGAAGCAAATGGTAAATGTTTAGAGATAGCTTTTGGGACAGGTGTTAATATGAAATACTATAACTTTACTAAGATTGATGAATTTCATGCAATTGATATTTATAAGGACGAGAAAAGTTTTCCTCATGTCACTTATCATCTTCAAAGTGCAGAATCTTTACCCTTTGCTGATAAGAGTTTTGACACGATTATTGTAAGCCTTGCCTTATGTAGTATTGAAAATGCTGATAAAGTATTAGGTGAGATTTTTCGTTGTCTTAAGGATGATGGCAGCTATATCTTTCTTGAGCATGTACAGGCTAAAAGTAAAATAGCTAGGTTTATATTTAATAGTATAAATACCTTATGGAGAAAGATGGCAGGTGGATGTCAGATTAATCTTAATACAGTTGATTTAATGTCAAAAAATGGCTTTAGCTTAAAAACTAAATCATATGGTGTATTTAGATATGGTATTGCCAAAAAATCTATTGAAGAGTAAAAAAGATTAATAATATGGGCTATAATTAATCTTTTAAATTAGTTTGATCTTTTAAATCTTCGATAAAGTGATTTTCATACTTATTCCAATATTCCATATAAACTTCTTCATTACTTGAATCAAAGTTAAGTTGGTACATTCTAAAGTTTACATTTATATTCTTTGGTTGCCAAAATTCAGTATAAGTATACTTATACTCCATACCAAGTTTACTCATGACTATTCCACTTGCAAGATTGTTTACATCATGTGTTGCGGTTATATAAGGATATCCAGCATTTTTAATTTTACTAATTATCGCTTTGACAGCTTCAGTGGCAATTCCTTGATTCCAAAAATCACTTCTTAGCCCATAACCAAAGTCTCTATCAATTGTGTTTGACATCCAAACATATCCGATCGGTACATTATCTTTCTTTAAGCATATTGCATACCTGTAAGCTGAAGGCATTTTATAGTAGTCCAAAAAACGTACTTTCAAAAACTTACTAGCTTCACTAACATCATCAATAAGAAACCACGGTAAATAAGTATTTACAGCTTTATCACTTAATATATCAAGTAAAGCATTCGTATCATCTTCATTAAACTTTCTTAAAATAAGTCTATCTGTTTCAAGATAGGGTGTATTTTCTTCTATTATCATAATTATTTCCTAATGCTTCTTTTTACTTAAATTATTGAGTATAACCATAATACTCACCTAATATACTATCTAATTTCTTTAAAGAATTCTTGCTTCTAAATGACGAATAAAATCGTTTATTATTAACGATTATGAAGTTTAGACTAGGGGCAAACTCTAGTACAGCTTTATCATTAGATTCAAAAGTTACATTAATAGGTATACCATATAATGGCAAGCCAATGTATCTAAAGCTTAACTTTAGATCTGATGATAATTCGATGATTTCTAAAAAATTAGGATCCGATGGATCGATTGTTATTGTTTCACCATAGTGCTCTAAAGTTATAGAAGTAACATTCGAATTACTTAGTTTATGAAGCTTATCTTCTTCTTTTTTAAAATCAAAGATGGCAAATACTGTTATTATTATTAGAATAAAAATAATGATTGAGCCTAATACTTTTTTACGCATATTATCCTTGTATGATACTAATGAACCTTGATTCACAGATCATACACTCCTTTCTTTCTAT
>CAYTTS010000032.1:0-14070 GCA_964440875.1 uncultured Erysipelothrix sp.
CTTTATATACATTATATAGTACACAAAGATTTTTTAAAAATAAAAAAATAAACCACTTACTTTAGTAATGTAATACTAACTAAAGTAAGCGGTCTTTTAATTATTAACCCTTAAATATTATTTGGTATTCTATTCAAATGGTAAAACTTAAATGCCATAAACGTTAATGCTCCAACGATCATAATAAAGTAGTAACTAAAGAATCTCCATATCAACAGTACACTTGACACTAAACTAACTTCCAGCCCCATAGAGACGAATAGTCCACCATATAGTAGGTTGAATAGTATCTCCGTCATTCCCGCTGCCCCTGGGACAATAAAGAAGACATCTATCAAGTCTACACAAGCCATCAGCGTCATAGATGGAAGTAGCATCGCAATTGTCGCATTTGGAACTACTACTATTATTACTATAAATGGAAATGCAAAGTGCATTAGATTTCTAATTAAATTTAAAATTAGAACTAGTGCAGATAATTTCGGACTATTTTTATAATTAGCAGTTTCTTTTTCAAAGTTTGCAATCTGATTGTCTAAATTAGTAATAAACTTCTCTTTATCTTTAATTATTCTTAGCTTCAGACCAATTTTCACAACAATCTTCGAGATAAAGTTATATAACCAAGTAAAACGAACAACTGCCCATAAAATTACAAATATACCTACAGAAACTACAAATCCCGCAATTATAAACGGTAATAAATTCGCATGATGATTCCAAAAGTATGTATGTCCTAATAATAGTAAAGTAAATACTGTTATTGAAAGTGACCCTTGATACATCATAAATTCAAACCACATTATACTGGAAGAATCACTTGCACCAATTCCTTGTTTTGAATTTAAGTAGAGTAAAGATAATTGACCACCAGTAGCTCCGGGACTTACCCCATTGAAGAACGATGTTGATATTGAGTTAACAAAGCCCTTAAAGTATGAATAACTTGGTTTTATAGATTTTGTTATTATTGTTAATATTATACCCATTACATATTGATGTAATAAGACCCAAAATGCAAATAATAAATACCACACTGGATGTACACTAAGTACCGCGCTTATTACAGACGAGAAGTCATCTCGCATCGTTATATATAATGCTCCTATTGAAAGTGTTAAAATTAAAACGATATTTACAATGGGGTTTTTAAAGAAATTTTTAATATTTTTCATTTAGCCACCTGCTATGCTTTCTTATTTCTATGTCTATTTTATTACAATACCTATATTCTGTCTAATACATTTATGTTATAATTCATTTATGAACAAAATAGAAAAAATGATAATCAACTTAGATTATGTCGATAGCTTTTTAGCTAAAAATTATAGTTATGTAAAATGTCTAAATGGTTGTAACGCCTGTTGTTACGATTATTTTTACGTTAGTCTACCAGAGTTTTATCTAACTTTGTATGGTTTAAGACAAATGCCATTTAACTTAGATTTCTTTTATAATAAAGCGAACAAAACATATGATCATTTCAATAAACATTACAATAATGAAATAAAGAGACTACAGTTTAACTCAGAATCACTATTAGAGAGTGTCGTTAATGACTTTGAAGAAGGTGAGTACGTTAACTACCAAAGTTTACCCGAATGTATTTTCTTAAACAACGGAAAATGTTCTATATATAAATATCGACCTAATACTTGTCGTAAGTATGGAACAACAATTACTTGTGAGCTAATTGAAAATGAAGATCTACAAGATAATGATGAAGTTAACTATAAGCTATTTCCATTAATCGAGAATACTCAGTTGGTAAATAGTAATCAACTTCTAACTAAAACACACAGATACCCTCTTTGGTTTTTATACTCATACTTTCTAAAACCAGAGTTTAGACCATTTGTAATTAGTAATTTAAACAAAATGTTAGACTTAGATGAGGAGTCATTCATTAATCAAATGTAAAAAAGGAACAACTTAGTTGTCCCTTTTTCTTTTAATAAAAAATGTGATAATTGTAGGAGTTAGATAAAATAATATAATAATATGAATGCACATTTTTTACTGGAGTATGTATACATTATAAAGCGCTTTCAGGCTAAAGTCAAGTCAATATGTAAAGGCTATCAAAAAAGAACAGTATAAATACTGTTCTTACTTAGCTTTGACTTTTATCCAAAGATCACTAATAGTTTTTCTTAATTCTTCATTGTGAATAAATGTTTCATCTTCAGCATAGTTAAGTCTTGGAACATATGCTTTATTTTGATAAAATATTCCATCCTCACCTGATAGTTCACTAAAAACATCTAATACCGGTGATGTATAACCAACAATTTCTGAGTTTGAATAAGCAATGTCATAATCTAACATAAAGTTTATCCACTCATGCGCTAATTCAATTTCTTTTGCATCTTTGGGAATTACCATCGCATCTACCCAGATATTTGTACCATCTAATGGTTCAAAATAATCCATATCTTCATTCTCACTCATAATAAAAGCCGCATCCCCAGAATACATCATCGCCATACTTTTATTGGCATCAAGCATCGCTTCAATAACTGAGTCTAAGACATAAACAGGCGACATAGTTGAGGCAAGATTACTTAACCATTCATAAGCTTCAGTCAACTCTTCTTTATCACTAGTATTCATTGAATATCCAAGTGCTTTTAAAGCAACCATAAAAGCATCTCGTTCTGAGTCATAAAAATAGATATCATTTCTATATTTTGGATTCATTAAAATATTCCAACCTTCTTTTTCTAATTCATCCTCACTAACATTATTTGTATCATATAGAATTCCAACACTACCATAGAAATATGGTACTGAGTACTCATTATTAGGATCATAAGAAGGATTTAATAGTTCTGGTTGTATATATTCCATATTAGCTATTTGACTTGTGTCAATGCTCTGTAAATAGTCTTCACTAATTAAGCGATCAATCATATAATCAGATGGAATTAGTATATCATAGGAGTTTCCTGATAATAGTTTTGTATACATTTGTTCATTAGATTCAAAGTTTTCCATAATAACTTTAACATTAAACATATCTTCAAAATCATAGATGACCGATTCATCAATATACTCTGATGGCATGTATACTCTTAAAACTTTTTTATCACTGCCCCCACTACCAAGACAACCAACTAAAAGAAGTGCCGTTAATAGTAAACTAATTATTTTTGACATATTTCTTTCCTCGATTCTTTTTACTAATTATCATCGCTACATTATATAGTGCTAGTCCTAAGAAAATAACTACAACAAATAATGTTGATAAAGCATTTACCGAAGGATTCGTTCTTTTACCCATTGTTGAAACTAATATCGAAATATTTTTAAAACCATTACCAGTTACAAAGTAAGATATTATATAATCATCAAACGACATAGTAAACGCAATTAATGCCCCAGCAATAATACTTGATTTTAACTGTGGTAAGACAACTTTAAAGAGTGCTTGCATGGGAGTTGCCCCAAGGTCCATTGCCGCATCCACTAAGTTATCATCAAGTGATCTAATTTTTGGGAGTATCGACAAAATAACATAGGGTATACAAAATATTATATGTGCTAGTAAGACTGTTAAAAAGCCTTTTTCCATTCCAATTGCCGTAAATAGTAACATTAAACCTATAGCAGTTACAATATCAGGATTTAACATCGGAAGATCACTTATATTTAAAACTATATCTCTAACAATTTTTCTTGATTTAGAAAGACCTATCGCAGTAAGTGTTCCAATAATTACCGAGATAACTGTCGCTAGTATGGCAACTACTAAAGTATTAGTAACCGTCTCCATCATTTGTCTTCCTTCAAATAATTTCACATACCATTTAAAAGAAAAACCACCCCAGACACTTAGAGATCTTTTTTCGTTAAAACTAAAAATTATCATCGTAAAAATTGGTATGTATAAGAATAACAGTGTTAAACCTATTCCAATCTTTCCAATAATCCCTTTACTTTTTCGATTATCCATTACATAACACCTCCAAGTCTGTTACCATCTTTATCCTTATCAATCTTACGAGTTAAATACATTGATATTAAAACAAATATCGCTAAGATTAATGATATTGCACTACCAAAGTTCCAATCTCCACTATTTATAAACTTATCTTCAATTAAGTTACCAATTAATAATGATTTTCCACCACCTAATAATTTAGGTATAAAGAAAGTTGAAATTGAAGGTAGAAATACCATCGTAATCCCCGAAATTACACCTGGAATAGATAGGGGGAAAATTATTTTTTTAAATGTTTCAAAGCGATTGGCACCGAGATCATAACTCGCTTCTACTAATGAATCATCCATTTTAGCTAATATCGTATAGATAGGTAAAATCATAAAAGGCAGAAAGTTATAAACCATCCCAATTAAGACAGCAATATTTGTATTCATAATATAGATAGGTGGTAAATTAAAGAAAGTTAAGACTTGATTTAATAAACCTTTATCATTTAGTATACCTATCCAAGCATAAGTTCTAATTAACATATTAATCCATTGCGGTGCTGTTACTAGTAAGATGACAATTGCTTGATTTTTTACTTTTAACTTTGAGATTGCGTATGCTGTTGGATATCCAATTAAAACACATAATATCGTAGTAAAGAAAGCCAAAGTAAATGAGCGAACTAAGACTTTAATAAAGTCCGCATTAAAAAACTTAACGAAGTTACTTAAAGTGAAATTTATCGTCGTTACACTGTTACCCTCACTTGTAAATGCGTATAGTACTATTAATAACATTGGCGCAACTATAAAGATAGCAATCCATCCCATATATGGATAAACTAATTGTTTAAAGCTCTTCATTAAAATCCACCATAAATACTCATAACATGAATATCCGCTTTATCGATAGTTAAACCAACAGTTTTTCCTATTTCCGCATTTTTTATCGTATGAACTATAAAGTCACGGTCCTTTGTTCTAACAGTTATCTCATTATGAACTCCTTTAAATACTGAAGAAACGACTTCACCAACAAAATCACCCTTATCAGCACTAACAATTTCAAAGTCCTCTGGTCTAATTACTACCTCAACAGCTTCATTTTCTGAGAATCCAAAGTCAACACAGTCAAAATCAGTTCCATCAATTCTAACTTTAAAGTCTTCTAGCATAACTGCTTCAACAATATTAGAATCACCAATAAATTCAGCAACAAATCTATTCTCAGGTTCATTGTAAATATCAGTCGGACTACCTATCTGTTGAATCTCTCCATTATTTAATACAACTATCTCATCAGACATCGTTAAAGCCTCTTCTTGATCATGTGTAACGTATAAGAATGTTATACCAACTTCTTTTTGAATTTTCTTTAACTCTAATTGCATTTCTTTTCTAAGTCTTAAATCTAGCGCTCCTAGTGGCTCATCTAATAAAAGAACTTTAGGTTCATTAATAAGCGCTCTTGCGATCGCAATTCTTTGTTGTTGACCACCAGAAAGTGTATTAATCTCTCTTTCTTCAAAACCACTTAAACCAACTAAACTTAACATTTCTCTAACTTTTTTATCAATTAGTTTTTTATCTTGTTTCTTAATATTTAAACCAAAAGCAACGTTTTCATAAATGTTCATATGTGGAAATAAGGCATATTTTTGAAAAACAGTATTTATCTCACGTTTATAGGCAGGTACATTTGTTATATCCATATCATCAAAATATACTTTTCCTTCATTCGCATCGACAAAGCCACCTAATATTCTTAATAAGGTCGTCTTACCACTTCCACTTGGGCCAAGCAATGTTACAAATGCATTTTCTTCAATTGCTAAATTAACTCCTTTTAATACTAATTGATCATCGTAAGATTTAACGATGTTTTCAAACTTAATTAATTGTTTCGACATATTCTACCTCCTAAAACATTGGTGGATTCGTGATCCACAATACTCTTGATGTCTTTGTACTATTATTTATTAAGTAGTGACTCTCATCACCTAATAAATATAAGGTTTCCCCTTCTTTTACTAACTCTTCTTTATCACCAATTACTAGTCTAACTTCTCCACTTAATACATAGGCAAACTCTTCTCCAGCGAATGGTTCAATAACCATAGACTCACTAAGTCCATTAAGTTCGATAATAATTGGCTCCATACTATTTTTTTGAGCATTAGGGACTATCCAGTTTATTGTATAATCTTCTTTCTCATCAACAAAATAATCATCCTCACTAAATACTTTTTGTGAAGGTTTACTCTCATTAAAAAAATCACTGAAACTTACACCTAAAGCCTCTAAAATATCACTTAATGTTGAAACAGATGGTGAAGTTAAATCTCTCTCAACTTGTGATAGAAAGCCTTTTGTAAGTTCAGACCTACTAGCTAATTCTTCAAGTGTGAGATCATTCTTTAATCTTAATTCTTTTAATCTATTACCAATATCCATAGCCAACCTCCTTGTTGTATTTATTAAACTTTTTGTTTTAAATAGCGAACGCTATAATTATACTACCCTTAAAATAGAAATGCAATACAAATAATTACTAATTTGATTAATCATAATAAAGATAATATATTAAGTCTTTTGTTATAATCATTAGGAGTATTTGGAGGTTATTATGAACAACAATTTTTGGAAAGAATTAAAAAAACCATTTTTCATTTTGGCACCTATGGAAGATGTTACTGATATAGTATTTAGACAAGTAATTAAAAGTGCAGCAACACCTGATGTCTTCTTTACAGAGTTTACCAATAGTGCTAGTTACATACATTCTAAAGGACGTGAGTCACTTCGAGGTAGATTAATGTTTAGTGAAGAGGAACAGCCAATTGTAGCGCATATCTGGGGAGATGAGCCAGAAGATTTTAAGAATATGAGCTACGGACTAAAAGAGATGGGCTTTGCAGGTATCGATATAAATATGGGCTGTCCTGCCCCAAACGTTTTTAAACATGGGCGAGGATCTGGTTTAATACTAAGGTTTGATCGAGCAGCAGAATTAATTGAAGCTACTAAGGCTGGTGGTTTACCAGTAAGTGTCAAAACTAGATTGGGACATGCGCGTGTTGATGAGTATATTGAATGGATATCACATTTATTAAAACAAGATATCGCCAACCTTTCTATTCACTTAAGAACAAAGAAAGAAATGAGCAAAGTTGCTGCCCATCATGAATTAATTCCTGAAATATTAAAACTTAGAGATGATATAGCTCCAGACACCTTGATAACTGTTAATGGAGATATTATGAACTATAAAGAAGGTATGGATATTTACAATAAATATGCGGTTGACGGAATAATGATTGGCCGTGGCGTGTTTAGTAATCCATACGCCTTTGAAAAAGTAGCTAGTGAGCATAATTCAAAGGATCTTTTACAGCTGTTTAGATACCATTTAGATTTGTATGAAAAGTATGTAACAATTGAACCATCACTTAGAAAACATTTGCATAGATTTTATAAAGTGTACATTCACAGTTTTAAAAATGCTGCTGATTTAAGACATCAGCTTATGCAGACGCGCGATATTGCTGAAATAAGAAATATCTTAGATGAGTTTGAAAAAAGTAATCCACTCTACTAAAAAAAGGTGTTGATATTAAATATCAACGCCTTTTTATATATTTATTTATTTATTTATAAACCTTACATTATGATTAGGTTTATTATTAAGCTTCTTCTACTTGATCTTTAGGTAAAATTAAGTTTAAGATAATTCCTACTAGACTAGCTAGAGCCATACCTTCTAATGTTACTAATGCTTGAAGTTGTAAGATAGCTCCACCTAATCCAAGTACTAACATTGTACTTGCAATAATTAGGTTTCTTTGACTATTGAAGTCTACTTGATTATCAATTAAGATTCTTAAACCATTACTTCCGATTACTCCGAATAGAATTATTGACATACCACCTAGTACTGCTGATGGTATTGTTGAAATTAATGCTGCAAATGGTGATACAAATGATAAGACGATTGCAATTAATGCCGCCCCCATTATTACCCAAACAGATCCAATTTTTGTCATACCAATTACTCCAGTATTTTCTCCGTAAGTAGTATTTGCTGGTCCACCGATTAAGGCACTTACAGCTGTTGCAACACCATCTCCAAGTAATGTTCTATCTAAGCCTGGATTTTCTAAGAAGTTTTCGCCACAGATTTCCCCTAATACTGTGTGATCTCCGATATGCTCACTTATAGTTACAAATGCAACTGGTACTATTGACCAGGCAACATCTGAGAAGTGGAAGTTCCATGTTTCAAAACTACCTAATGCAAATGGTAATTTAAACTCAGGTACTTTGAAGAATCCTGTTTGAATCGCTTCATAGACAGGTGTTAAATCAACAATACCTAATAATAGAGCTGCAATATAACCTGCTACAATTCCGATTAAGAATGGAATAATTTTTAAGAATCCTTTTCCTCTTAATGTACACATAACTGTTGTTGCAAATGCAACTAAAGCTACTAGTATATGTCTATAATCTACAACACCAGTTAATCCAGCTTGTTCAACTGCAACTGGAGCCATTCCGATACCAATTATTATAATCATTGGCCCAATAACAATTGGCGGAAGTAGTTTACTTAACCATTTTGTTCCTACTAATTTTACGATAAAACTTACAATAACATAAACAAGACCTACAAGGATTATTCCTGTTTGCGCTCCACTTACATCTCCACCCATTGACTCTCTAGCAATATTAACTGCCGCAATAAATGCAAATGATGATCCTAAATAAACCGGAACTTTCATTTTAGTAATAGCTATATAAATTAATGTTCCTATCCCTGATGCAAATAATGCTACACTTACTGGCATACCAGTTAATATTGGTACAAGTACCGTTGCCCCAAACATCGCAAAAACGTGTTGGAATGATAATAAAAACCACGCTAATGGTGCTGGCTTTTCATTAATTCCAATAATTAAATTCTTCTTCATCTAAATCCCTCTTTCTAATTAAGCAGGTCACTAATAGAAAAAGACACTATAAAGTGTCCTTAAGGGTTATGTTGACGCCTTATTAACCTCACAGGATTAACTTAAAGGACCTACTGAAAATATTATAACAGTATCCAGATTATATTCAAGTCTTTTTACTATTTTTCATCTCTTTTGTAAATTAGATCTAAAACTTCAACTATATTAGAGATATTTTTGTTTATTATATTATAGTTTTTCTCAAACTTTTGATAATTTCTTTTCACTAGAGTTCTCTTCATATAATCATCAAGATTTTTAAGCATCACTTTATAATTATCAATTAACTCAGCTAATTGAATAACATTATATTTTACAGTAATTGCGGTACCACCCTTTAATAGATAAGCAACTATATCATCTCTATATTCCTTTATAAATAAACTTAACATTGATTTAAAGTCAACATTAGCCCGCAATGATTTTACTTGTACATACAATTTACTATTTTCAACACTTTCTAAATCTAAACTAAGTTCATTCTCAATAGTTTCTAGTAAGTCAACAATAGAATCTGTCGCATCTGAAACTAGTTTATTTATATCTGGCATAACTGCATCCAAAGCTTTATTAGCTTTTTCATCTTGTAATTCTATCAGACTAAGATTCAGGTTAGTAAAATTATACTTATAGTCTTTAATATTAATTTCTTTAAAATAACTTTTCTTTAGCGTAAATACTTTATTGTTTAAAAGTAAATCCATTGTATATTCACTTAGTAATGCTAAATTACTCTCAAGTTCAATAAACATTTCTTCTAATATACTTAAAGAACTAAGGAGATCTTCTATATAATCGCTTACCATTGTACTAGAAACATCTTTCTTAATATCATAAGTTTTAGATAGTTTACTATTTAGATTAATAAATAATCTTACATTTGACTCAAGTAAGGAAACGATTCTTTGTCTAATACTTTGGGGAAGTGCTATAAAATATTTAGCGTAAGTAAGATCAACATTTAGACCAAAACCCAACTTCTCGGCTAAGAACTTTGGACTATTATATAAGGGTGATGGTTTATCATTAACTTTTAATAGTTCATATTTGCTATTTTTAATAAAGAAGTCAGAAGATTTCATAAGTTGTCTATTATTATCATTTAAATTATTTATTAACTTATTTGTCTCAACTTTACAATTATTAGTATCACTGATTAAATTCCCACTCATTAAATCATAAAAAATAAAATCTGTAATACCAGGATAAGTCATATAGCTATCAACAATATTTTTGTCATTAAAACTTAAAATCGGATAAATATTATCGTCACTAAATTTCTTTAATTCTTTTCGATCTAATTCAGAGTATAGTCTTTTAAAAATTAATTTAGTAAAGTCCGCCTTCTCATTTCCTTGTAGTAAAATCCTGGTATTATAATAAAGAAAATTCTCATTAAATAATTTGATTATAATCTCACGATAATTACTCATCGCCCCAACATGTGCTAAGAGAATTGCTTCTTCATTAAAAAGTGGAATCGTTCGCTTAATTATATATGGATCAAAACCATAAACCTCAGATAAGTGACATCTATCTTTATCTTTAATCCTACTTTCATCAAGCGTTAAAGACCTACTCAATATATCAGAGCTAATTAAGAGATTAGTTGATAATTTATCATAAGTAAAATGACCATCTAATATATTAGGTGCGGGATTTAAACCAATTACCCGTAAATCTTTATAGTGCTCTTTGACAAAAAGTGAATATGCTCCACCAAGTGAGTTTCCTGATAATGCCGTTATATTATAGTTTAATTCATATTTCAAATACTTGAATTCTTCTAGTGCTAAGAAGTAATTATCCGAATCTAGTTTAGCGGCTAAATTTAAATTATTAGACCAATCATTGTCTTGACCACTAAACATTGAAATGATTTCACCATCACTTCCTTGATAAACTAGTGCACACTCTAAACTTATTGTATCTTCAATAAGTATGTATCTTATATTTATTCTTTTTCCATCTCTTTCGAATTCTTTATTTTGATAGTCTTTTATAATGTATCTATCTTTAAAATCATCTCTAAGTTTTTCTCTAACGTAAGATACAGGATCTTCATAAAGGTAAAAAAGCGAGATATCATATACATACTCACTAGCTGCCTTGATTAATAATTTATCACTAATAGAAGTCATTGTATCACCTCTTTTTAATATTATAACATTAAAAAAGGAGTTTATAAGTTATGCCTATTTAAGTATAGACATAAAACTCTTATTTACTCCTTTTTATATTTTATTTATTCCAAGCTGGAACAAAGGCACCATTGTAATCTTCATTAAATGATTTGATTGTATCTTCAGATTGGAAGTACTCTTTAATCTTTAAGAATTCAGCTTTTGTTTCGTCACCTTTTCTTACCGCTAAAATATTAATTAACTCTTTTGCAGCTGGGTTACTTTCAAAGTCGATGTTTTCAATATAGATAGCATCATCATTTGCTGATAGTCCGTGAGCAAATCCTAAGTCACCATTAATAACCGCTAGATCAACATCTGATAATAATGCTGGTAATAGATCTGCTTTAGCCCCTTTAATATCTAAGTTAAGTGGGTTTTCTGTAATATCTTCGATAGTTGGTAAGAATCCCTTCGCTGGATCAACAGTAATTAAGCCTGCATCTTCTAATAATTTTAATGCACGACCACCATTTGAAACATCATCAGGAATTAAAATACTTGCACCATCTTTGATATCTTCGATACTTTTAACACTTGTAGTATAGATTCCTAGAGGATCATTGAATGTATCTCCTAAAACAGCTAATTCATAACCATGTGATTCTACTTCTTCATTAAAATATCTGTAATGTTGGAACGCGTTAATATCGATATCGCCATCAGCAAGTGCACGGTTTGGAATTGGGTACTCATTGAAAACTTTAATTTCTAATTCAATTCCATCTGCTGATAATTTTTCTACAACGTGATCCCAATATTTATACTCTTCACCAACAACTCCTAAAACTAATTTAGTTTTATCTCCATTATCTTCAGTACTAGGTTTTCCACCACATGCAACTAATAGCGCAACAAATAATAAACTTAATAATATTTTTTTCATTTTAATCTCCTCTATTTGTGATTTTAATTAATAAATTTCCTGTAAACTCAATAATATATACTAGCACTAAGATGATAACGACGATAAATAATACGATATCATACTCTCCGCCTCTAAATCCTTTAATTAAAGCTAAGTCTCCAACACCACCGCCAGCTATAACTCCAACCATCGTTGTTAAACCTAATAGATTAACTAGGGTAATAGTTGAGGCTCTTATTAAGCCCGGTAGTGCTTCACTTAAATATACATGTACAACAATTTCAAAGTCACTCGCACCCATTGAAAGTGCTGCTTCAATAACGCCATCACTTACTTCAAGTAAGGCAGTTTCAAATTGTCGGGCAAAGAATGGGAATGTAGAAAATACAAGGGGGACAATAGCCCCTGCAAATCCAATTCTTGTTCCTACAAGTATTTTTGTTAATGGCATTAAAGCAAACGTTAAGATAACAAAAGGAATTGAACGTAGTAAATTTATTACTACTGATAAAATTCTATAGATACTAGCATTCGGTTTTAAACCTTTTGGTCTAAATAAAAGCAGGGCAATCGCAAATGCTAATCCGATTACTGCTGAAATAATTCCAGCTAGTAAAACCATTTGAATTGTTATTAATGTTTCTGAAAAAATCAGATCTTTCGTCTCAATAATATTTGTAAATATACTACTAAAAATCATTAATAATCACTCCTTCTGCCATTAAGAATACTTTCGCTTTCTCAATATTTTCATTCTCTCCACAAATTCTAACTACAAGCCTTCCAATTGAGTGCTCCGATACAAGTTCAACTGATCCCGCTATTATGTTTACGTCTAAACTATAATCACGTATTAGTGAAGTAATAATCGCTTTATCCGAACTATCTTTTCCATAGACTAACTCATATGTATGTAAAGAGTCTTCTTCTTTTTTGGCAATTAACTCTTTTACACTTTCTAAATTATATGTATCAGATACAAATTTTCTACTAACTTCTGAACTTGGATTTGTAAATAAACTTACAACATCGCTAACTTCTACGACTTCACCATCACTCATAACAGCCACTTTATTACAAATACTCTTAATGACATTCATCTCATGGGTAATTAATACTATCGTTAAGTTTAGTTTTTGATTTAGATCTTTCAACAAGTCTAAGATAGATTGTGTACTCTGTGGATCTAAGGCACTAGTAGCCTCATCACATAAAAGTACATCTGGATCATTAGCTAAAGCTCTCGCTATCGCCACTCTTTGTTTTTGTCCGCCAGATAATTGATTAGGATAAGCATCTATTTTGTCACTTAGATTAACTAAGTCTAATAAGTCTTTAACCTTTTTATCAATATAATCTTTCGGTTTTCCTCTTAATGGAAAAGCTATATTATCAAAAACAGATTTTGAATTAAGTAAATTAAAGTGTTGAAATATTACGCCAATATTTTTTCGAGTTTCTCTTATTTCTCTTTTACCTAATGTAAAGAGGTCAACTCCTTTAAAGTAAACTTCACCACTATCTGGCACTTCTAAAGCATTTAAACACCTTATTAATGTTGACTTACCTGCTCCACTAGCGCCGATAATTCCAAAGATATCATTTTTAGCTACCTCTAAATTTACCTTATCTACTGCAACAACAACATTACTGTCAGTTTCAAATCTTTTAGATACATTTACAATTTTATACATACCAACACCTCCAAATAAAAAAAGCCTCATCCCTATAGGACGAAGTCATCGTGGTACCACCTAGTTTTATGAATACATTTGTATTCACCTCTTCAAGTACGCTTTATTTTAATAAAGTTATACTCTAGTAGTTTAACGGGTACAACCGGCATAGCCTACTTAATTTCGGTATGCAACTCATGGGCCATTTTCATTAAGTATTCGTTTATCTACTTACACCAATCATAGACTCTCTTTAAAACTTATACTTGATTACTTTTCCAATCACTGTCTTTAACAATAAAATCATTATACATACGATATACTTTAATGTCAACTATTTATTGAAATTTATTACATTTTATGAAAACAACGAATTGTTTCATATAAAAAAGAGGAAATTA
>CAYTTS010000033.1:0-13930 GCA_964440875.1 uncultured Erysipelothrix sp.
GCTTAGCTCACTAATCTATACTAATATTAAATATTCCCACACTTACTTGACACTAGCTGTAACTTCTTTATTGTATTTTTCCATTAACTTAAGGCGGCGTTTCATTAAGGGTGGAATAAAGAAGTATAGTTTATAGAATTTTTCATTAATAAATTTGAGTGTGCCTTTAACGCTTTCTTTAATGCCACTTGCTTTAGGGTTTCTTTGTGTAAAAATAAAGATCATTAGCACGTTATCGATGAATTTTAATTGCTTGAAATATCTTTTTCGTAAGTGTTCATCATTAGGGATATTATCTAAGACAAATAAATCGACCCAAGGGCCACTATCTGGAAATGATGTTTTCGGTATTTTTTCTGAAACTTCCATCTTACGCGAGCGAAATTTTGGGGTTGTGTTGAAGTAACGCTCTGATGTTTCAAACGATTGAAAATAATAATCTTTAGGATAATTGTTTTTATCTTTTAAGATTGTGATTAACTTATTATAATTACTACGGTCCAATACGATATCAACATCATCATCCCAGGGGATAAAGCCATGATGGCGAACAGCCCCAAGAAAGGTGCCCCCGTATAGTGAATAATCGATATTATGTTTTTTACAAATCTTATCTAATGTAATTAAGACATCTTAGATCTCTGTTTGTAATTGATTCATATGCAGTCCCCATTTCTATTAGATTATATCATTAATTAATTAGTAATTTAGCTTTTTGTTATTATTGTGATCTTTCGTTTATGATTATACTTTTAAACTTATTTCATAAATTTGTTATGATTGAGAGTAGAGTAGTAAAACAATTTAGAAAAGGTGATTTTATGAGAAATATGGCATGTAATTTAGAGACTGGTGTTTGTGAAGTTAACTTAGATATTGATGTATCGAAGTTTGACTATGTTGCCCCAACTGTGGTGGATAAGGTAAGGGTTGAATATTTTACCGATCCACTTTGTAGTGCTTGTTTTGTTTTTGAACCCGTTATTGAAGAGTTTATCGAGTTATATTCGGGTAAAATTGATTTCATTCCAGTAATGGGCGGTTTAATGCCGAATCTAACGTTTTCTGAAGAAGAACGTAGCAAAATGGCTGACAACATGGAAGCGCTCGGAGAACAGTTTAATATGGGAGTGAGTGGCAAAGTAATGCGCGAGTATCCAGTCTCCTCATCATTTCCACCATCACTTGCATACTTAGCTGTAAAGAAGCAAAGTGAGAGTCTTGCATTAATTTATTTACGCCGACTTCGCGAAGCGGTCTATATTGAAGAAAAAGATATTTCAAAAGAAGCAGTTCTTGTTGAACTTGCTAGTGAACTAGCGATTGACCACGACCAATTTTTAGTAGACTTTTATGGTAGTGAAGTGTTAGATGAGTTAGAATACGATATTGCCTATACAGTAATGAACGGTGTTACTGGTTTTCCATCAATCGTTATTTATGGACTTGATGGTACTTCAATGATTATTCGTAGTGTAAATGATATTAATATTTTCATCGATGCAATGGACAGATTTAAAATAGCCGCTAATGAAAAAAATAAATACGATACATCAAATGTTTTATTAACATCACATTATTTAAGTGACCGCGAAGTAGCATCAAAAATTAATGCATACTTTAGTGATGACTTTATCAAAGAGTTTGAAGTAGATGATAATGTAATGACACTTAATGTGAATGGTAGTAAGTATTTTAGATTGAAAGCAGATCGCAATGAAATATAATTTTGAGAAGTTTGTAAATAGAAAAAACCTAAAATCGATTAAATGAGAACATAGTGTTAATGATTTTCCACCATTTTCAATAGCGGATACGGACTTTGAGTATCCAAAACAATTAACACAGGCATTTAATGAGTATACCTCTAAGATGATCTTTGGCTATACCCGCCCGTCGGAAACGTACTACACAAGTTTTATAAGTTGGATGGAGCGTCGCCACGACTTTCAAGTTACGCGTGAATGGATTGTAGATGGAAGTGGTGTCATCAACGGCATTAACACGGCAATTAGAGCTTATACAAATGAAGGTGACAAATTATGATAATGACACCAGTGTATGCACCATTTAAAGGAAGTATCGAAGTAACTAAACGTACTGTAGTTGATGTCCCATTAATCTATAGTGAAAATAAGTATACCATTGACTTTCTTTTACTAGAAGAAAGTGCCAAAAAATCACAAATGCTCATAATGTGTAGGCCACATAACCCTGTTGGCCGTGTGTGGAGTGAAGATGAACTAAAACTTATCGCCGATATTTGTGAGCGCCACGATGTAATAATCGTATCCGATGAAATCCACATGGATATTATTATGCCAAATCACAAACATTTAGTCTTCGCAAGTATTAGCAACTACGTCCAAAACAACAGCGTCATCTTAACAAGTGCCAGCAAATCCTTTAATATTGCAGGCGCACAAACATCAATGGCACTAATCGCTAACGCAGAAATGCGCGAAAAGTATGAAAATGTTCAAAGATCATATGCCTTCTATGGTATCAATGCATTTGGCTTTAAACTTAGCGAGATTGCCTATACGCAACTTGAGGACTGGTTTGATGAATTTATCAGTGTTATCGAGACAAATCGAAAATACCTATTTGACTACATGACAAACTTTTTATCAGACATCTTTGTCGTTCCACTAGAAGGAACCTACTTACAATGGATTGATTTTAGTAGTTTAGGCTTATCAGATGAAGCACTAAATGAATTACTAATAAATAGTGGACTCGTACTATCAGAAGGAATTGGCTACGGTGAAGCAGGATCACAATTTATGCGCTTTAATCTTGCGATTCCAACTAGTACTTTAGTTGCGGCATTAGAAGTGTTACATCAGACAATTATTGCGATGTAAGCAAATTATTGTAATTATTTATTATAAACGAGCGTTATTATTGAATCACAATAATATCGCTCATTTTTAATTTACATAAATTTTACACAAATAATTGGAATAGTTTACTAAGGCTTGTTATATTTACTAGGTGTTAAAAACAAATCATTGCATATAGTATCAAATAGTCCACATTTATATCATTTTGACTAATTGTCGCCAAATATATATAAGAGTATGATGAATATAACAAGGAGGAATTAAGAAAATGAAGAAATTTTTAGTTAGTATTTTATTATTAGCATTCCTAGTCGGTTGTGGTTCAAAAGCTCCAACTGAAGATGGTGTAACAGAAGTAACTTTCTGGCATGTCTTTTCTGAGAGTTTTGGGGCTCCAGCAATTAATGAGATCGTCGATTCATTTAATGAATCGCAAGATGAGATTAAAGTTACAGCTGTTTATAACCCAGATATGTATCCTGGATTAATGAGAAATTTACAAGCAGAGGTAGTTGCGGGTAATAATCCATCAATTGTAATGATTGGGTATAACTACTTAAAGTATTTTGAGGAAAACTTTAACTATAAGAGTCCACAAGAAATTGTTGATAAGCTAGTTCCTGAAGATAAAGACTTCATTAATGAAACGTTCTTAGACAATATCTTAACGCTTGCACAAGTTGATGGAAAACAAGTCGGATTACCACACTCAATTAGTACTCCAATTGTTTACTATAATGCAGATATGTTTGAAGCAGCAGGCTTAGATCCAAATAAACCGCCAGTAACATGGGAAGAAGTACGTAGTGTTGCGAAAACAATTAATGAAAAGACTGGTGATTATGGATTCTATATGCAAGAATATGCTGATAACTGGGCAATTCAAGGCTTACTTGAAGGAAATGGCGCATCAATGTTAAAAGATGATAAAGCTAGCTTTGCATCTCCAGAGGCAGAAGTCGCATACCAAGTTTTAGCAGATATGGTTTTAGTTGATAAGTCAGCATTACATATTACAGCAGATGAAGGTATCCAAGCATTTATTAATGGAAACGTTGGTATGTTAGTTGGTACTAGTGCTAAAATTGGTCAAATTGAGTCGGGAGCAGAATTTGATTTACGTGCAGTTGAATTCCCATTATTTGATGGCAAAGAAAGAATTATTCCAGCGGGCGGAAACTTCTTACCAATTATGGCAGAGTCAGAAGCAGAACAAGCAGCTGCATGGAAATTTATGAAGTATTTAATGTCACCTGAAAACTTAGGTAAATGGTCACTACACACTGGATATCTTCCACCAAGTGATGTGGTACTTGAAGATCCAACAGTGAAAAAGCATGTTGAAGAGAATCAATTATATGCTGTAGCCTTAGGACAAGTAGACAATATATATTCTTGGGTAGCATATCCAAAGGATATTGGACCTAGAGCTGAAGAATTACTTGCACAAATGCGTGACAATATTCTTGGTGGTAATAAATCAGTTCGTGATGCACTCAAAGAAACACAAGATGAGTTGAACAAGTTATTATCTGAATAATTACATGAGATACTCGCAAGAGTATCTCTCACTTTAAGGGAGTATGTAGAAATGAAAAAAAGACTATTTAAAAATAAAAGTCTTAAGGGATGGTTACTAGTTGCGCCAGCATTATTAGCATTTGCAATTTTTATGTTTTGGCCACTAATGTATACCGTATATTTAAGTTTCTTTAAGTGGAACTTAATATCAACCAAGACTTGGGTAGGTTTTAATAATTATATAAAAATTTTGACAAGTAGGGATACTTTACAGCTATTAATTAATACGTTGTTATATATTACTGTCTTAGTACTATTGAACTTTGTATTGCCATTTGTTTTAGCATTTATAAATTCAGTAGTGATGAAGAAAAGTAAAGAAAAATATAAAGTATGGCTTTTTACTTCGAGTGTAATATCATTAGTCGTTGGAGCAATTATCTTTCAATTTATCTTTAATCCAATATCAGGGCCAATTGCTTTAATTTTAAAGAAATTTGATGTAACTATGACAGCATGGTCTAAAACACAGGGGATGGCTATTGTCATCATTAGTTTAGTTGCTGTTTATAAAACATTTGGATATAACTTCTTAGTATTATTATCAGGTGTAAATAGTGTCGACCCTGAACTAATTGAAGCAGCACGTCTTGAGAATACGCCAAACCATAAGATATTTAGTAATATTGTTGTGCCATTAACATCAGCGACAACAATTTACGTGTTAATTATGAGTATTGTTCAAGGAATGCAATTTGTCTTCACACCAATTAAAATTTTAACGCAAGGATCACCAAATACGACAAATATAATTTATGCGGTTTATCAAGAAGCAATCTTATTTAGCGATTCCGGAGCGGCGTCAGCCTTATCGATAATTTCAATGATAATTTTCTTAGTTCTATTATATTTAGAATTTAAGTATGTTGAGAAGGGAGTTCATTATGAAAATTAAAAAAGAATTTAAGTGGCATATTGTATTTATAATTTTAATTTTAATTATGCTATATCCAATTGTATTTGCAATCTCAACTTCATTTAAAACACTGAATGAGGCGTATAACAATATGGGGATAATTCCAAATGAGTTTACATTGTCAGCCTATCAACGGGTTTTAAATGCGATACCGTTTGTAACAATTACAGGTAATACGTTTATCGTATCTACATTAATTACATTATTTAAATTAACAACAGGTGTTCTTGCTTCATATGCCTTCGTTTTCTTAGATTTTCGCGGTAAAAATGTTTTGTATTTTTTACTAATTGGAACGATTTTTATTCCATTTACAGTAACATTAATACCAAACTTTATTACGATATCCAAGATGGGCTTAAATGATAATATTATTGGTGTAGTCTTACCTCAGTTAGCAGATGCTACAGGTATTTTCCTGTTAAGACAACATATGAAGGGCATTCCGAACTCATTATTAGAAGTTGCTGATTTAGAGAATGTTTCACATTTAAATAAATTACGCACAATTGTTATTCCAATGATTAAACCGGCAATACTATCAATCGGAATTATTTTCTTTATAAACTCGTGGAATGAATTTGTTTGGCCATCATTAATCTTAAAAACACAATCGAACTATACACTACCGCTAGCACTTCAAATGTTTGTAAGTGCAGAGGGTGGAACTGATATACCAGTCGCAATGGCAATTTCAGTTTTAACGATGCTACTACCGTTAGTTGTATATATGATTTGTCAGAAATATATTATTAACACATTTTCACAATCAGGAATAAAAGGATAGGAGATTATTATGAATAATAGTATTAGTTTTAAAAATGTAAACAAGTCTTTTGGAGACGTATCAGTTATTAAAGATTTAAACTTAGATATTAAAGAGGGCGAGCGATTAATCTTACTTGGACCTTCTGGCTGCGGTAAATCTACAATACTACGAATGATTAGTGGGCTTGAAGACTTAACTGATGGTGAACTGTATTTAAATGGTGAACTAGCAAATGATATTGAAAGTGGAGATCGTTCAATTGCGATGGTTTTTCAAAACTATGCTTTATATCCACATATGAGTGTAAAAGACAATGTTGAATATGGCCTCAAAATGAATAAGACTCCAAAACCAGTTCGTGATGAAAAAGTAGCAGAAGTTTTAGATGTATTGGGATTAGGAGACTTAGGTGAGCGAAAACCGAAAGAGTTATCTGGGGGACAAAGACAGCGAGTCGCATTATCAAGAGCAATTGTAAAAGACTCAAACTTCTTCCTGCTTGATGAACCATTATCAAACTTAGATGCCCAATTACGTGGTCATGCTCGAAAAGAATTAGTAAGAATACATGAAATCTATAAGCAAACATTTGTGTATGTTACACATGATCAAGTTGAGGCAATGACAATTGGTCATAGAATTGCACTTCTTAATGAAGGAAGAATTCAAATGATTGATACACCAAAGAACGTTTATCATCGTCCAGCTAATATATTTGTTGCGAAATTTATTGGATCACCATCAATGAATATTTTACCTATTGAATATACTAACAATACTGTTGTTGTAGGTGAAAAACAACTAGCACTAGACAATGACTGGCCAGAACATATTAATGAGTCTGGGCGCAACTTAGCTTATTTAGGAATCCGTCCTGAAAATATTACTTTAAGCAATGAGCCGTCCGCAATTAACATTCCAGTTGTCGTGGATTACATTGAAGACTACGGAAACCGACTAGGTGTCTACTTTAAAGTAAATGATGAGGAATTAATTGCAACGATGGATTATGGAAATTTTAAAGAAAATGATGAAGTATACTGGAATATTGATACTAGTAAGCTACATTTCTTTGATGAAACTGAAAACTCGATTGGATATCCACAAATAATATTGGAGGAAGATTAAATGAAAATATTTATTAGTTCCCTAGTTAATGATTTTGATAATATGGAAGAAGTAGCATTATGGGTAGACAGTTTAAAAGATCCAAATATTGGTGTCGAGTTGATTGCCTTTACGCATGACAAAGAATATTCTGAAAGATTGAATAATATTTTAGAAACAATTACATGCCCAATTTCATTCCATGGCCCATATATCGATGTTGAGGCGACAAGCGAAATTGGCAGTGATGCCTATGAGTTTTATAAGAAAAGTTATTTAGAAGTCGCACAGTTAGCCCATAAATATAATGTGCATCATATTGTTTATCATTACAGTCAACTCGGCTTTAATGAAGAAACACTATCGCAAGCAAAAATGAATAGTACCGAGAGCATTAAATATATTCAAGAACTACAAGCTAAATATGGTGTTCCAATTGTAATTGAAAATTTAGCATTTGTAAAAAACACTTTGCCACTTTATTCAAATGAACAGTATAAAAATATATTTAGTGACTTTGAAAGTGCGAAGAGTATAATAGATGTTGGACATGCAAATATAAACAAGCTTGATGTACAAGATTTTTTAAAAACTCATGGAGATAGAGTCATGGCATATCATTTCCACAATAATGATGGTAGTCAAGATAATCACCAACGGGTTCGCGATGGAAGTGTTGACTATGATGAAATTATGGATGCTTATAATAAATATACACCAACAGCAAATATCGTTATTGAATATGAACCACATCTTAACTGTACTAAAGAACAACTTTTAGACGATATAAATTATATTAAATCATTAATTAAATAAAGGGGATTTTATGAAAAGGAACTTTACTTCACGACATTATTTCAAAGAAATATTTAGATCTTTTCTGTTGATGTCAATAGTTCCTTTTTTGCTATTTACTTCAATTATCATCTTTGTAAACCATAAGCAAAATGTAGTTGAAGTCGATAATACAGTTCAAGAAGTGAATCGTCGTACACAGTTACTGTTTAATGAGGCCATCACAGAATACAAAAGTATTTTAGAAAAAGTATCAAAAGAAGATTTTGTAATTGAATATTTATCTGGTAATTTAACTGACGAAGAACTAATGAGTAACATTACTCCATATTTGATCGGTAATGAAGATAATATAAAACTACATGTTGTTTCCAATGACTATACTCGCAATATTTCGACGTCAAATATACCCCCAGAATACGTACGTCCTGAATACAAGGACTATATATATACTAATGAAGTTAAGGAGAGCGAAGGTCCACTTGTAAAGGAAAGTTGGATTAAAACAACTAGTGGAAGAGTTCCCTTATCAATAATATCTAAGGTAGAAGATGATCAAGGCCAATATGGATATATAATTATTGATGTAAGACGTGATAAAATTCTAGATAAAATAAGTGCATTTGAGAATAATATTCATACAATTATTACCAACAATCAAGGAATCGTTATTCTCGATTCAAATTATGTTACTAATGAAGGTAAAGATATTAGAGCGATTAATTTTGGCGAGAACAGAAATACTACAATATTTAATGAGGTTTTTTACGGAAAAGAGCTACCATATAATGTAGTTTCACTTTTAAATGTTGATAACTTCTCATCAGTCACTATCAATTTATTTAAAATCTTTTTTATCCTAATTTTTATTGCCTTTATTACAAGTGCGATTTTAGCGCATTTTCAGTCTAAAAAAATCTATCGACCAATTAAGTCAATTTTGAATACAATGAATGAAGTTGAAGAAAATCCGGCGATCAGAATGGATGAAATGACTAAACATAATGAAATGAATTATATAGCCCTAGAGTTTAACAGAATGTTAGATACGATTGAACGCTTAAATAAGGAAATAATCGAAAACTCAGAACGTCAGAGTTTATCAGAAATTAAGGCGCTCCAAGCACAAATAAGTCCCCACTTTTTATATAACATGCTTAATGAAATAAAATCATTAGCAAAATTAAACAGAAATGCTGATGTTGCGCTCTTTATTGAGTATCTCGGTAAAATGCTTAGAAGAAGTATTGACAATGCAAGTAAGTTTGTAACATTAGAAGAAGATTATGAATTTTTTGTTAGTTATTTAGAATTACAAAAAATTAGATATGAAAACTCATTTGAATATTCAATCGAAATTGATGATGATGCCAAAAGTATTAGAATTCCAAACTTAATAATTCAACCAATTATTGAAAATGCGATAGTCCACGGTTTCTCTTCACTTAGAAAAGATCAAATTCTTCAAATAACAGCTAAAGTCATTGATGGTGATTTATGTATTACAGTTTATGATAATGGACGTGGGATTGATCTTGATAAAGTAGGTTATATTAATGATAAAGAAAAACAATATAAAATGTATGGAAGTAATGGTTTAGAAAATGTTCAAAAACGCTTAATTATGACCTATGGAATTAAATATGGAATAACTATTGAGAGTAAGCTAAATAAATATACATTAATAAAAATATTAATTCCGAACTTAGAGGTGGGTAAATGAAATCGATAATGAAGAAAATATTGTTAGGATTGGTGATTATTTTATTATTTAGTTATACACCACTTTGTACAAGCAAGAAAAATCGTGAACAAATAAATATACTGTTTTCACTAAGTGGGAATTATGAATATAGATTATACTATGAAGATCTTGTTAAACGCTTAAATACGACAAGTGTAACATATGAAATTGTGCCTACCTATGTTCAAAGTGATACAGAAGCGGTTCTAAAAATAATATATGATAAATCAAAAGTCCAGGAATTCGATTATCTACTGATTAATCCAAAATATACAGAACTATTAACAAGACAAAATCTGATTGTTCCTTTAGAGGAGATAATAACAAAAACAGTAGGAATGACTATATTAGCAGATTTCACGATTACATCACTCGGTGAATCGTTAGTTGAAAGTGAAATTATGAGTCTGCCATTTATGCGGGAAACGTACTATTTTCTAAGTGAAAGTAAGTACGGATCTCCTATTACTATTAGTGATATCGTTGCTATGGACACAGGAATTCATATGCCTTTAAAATCAGTTTTAGAATCATTACTTTTATCAAATAGTAACCTGATGGAATTACATTTAGATGAAAACTTGATTACAGCATTATCTAAACTGAAAGCCTTAATCGATAGTGGTAAAATGATAAATTACAATACTTCAAGTTATCAATATGATGTCAAAAATCGTGAAAATCAAGTTATTAGTTCGCTAGTTCTTGATCGAGTTAATATAAATGAAAATAATCAAAACTTAAATATTGCATTATTCATTCCAACATTACCAAAAGTCGAAGGTACTCTTGGATCTAATTTGTTTCAATTAAAAGAGAACTTAACAAATGAAGCAAATATTAAGTTAATGACAGATCTAATCGGCATTATTTTTTCTGATGATGACACTTATAATTTCCCGATTACCAAAAAAGCTATGAATAAAGTTGATGCTTTGGATCGACTTTGGATTGAAGATGATTATGTTTTACATTATAAATTTGAAAACATTGCGAATATTGACTCAATTGTCAGTAAATTGTATGTAGATCTTATGAAAAGTAACTATAATATTAATGAAATAATTAATAATTTACTAGAGCTTGTAATACTAAAAGAAGGGTCTGATTAAATTGTATACAGTCGTAATAGTAGATGATTCTGCACTATTTAGAAGAGAAATAATATTAACGACACCATGGGAAAAAATGAACTGCACCGTAATTGGATTTGCTGAAGATGGACTTCCTGGCTTAAAAGTAATAATGGATATGAAACCTGATATTGTCATCACAGATATAAAGATGATTCAGATGGACGGCATTGAAATGATCAAAGAACTGAAAGCAAGAGGCTGTAAGTCACGATTTATTGTGGTAAGTGCCTATAATGAATTCGACTATGCCGTACAAGCACTAAAAATGCAGGCTGATGACTACTTACTCAAACCAATAAGTGATTCATCTCTAGAATTATCAATAATGAAATCAATAGAAAAATTGAACAATGCAAAAGTGTTGAACAATGAGTCATTCGATGATGTTAACTTAGAAAATTTCTATCAAAAATATGAAAAAATTAAACATAAAGTTGAGCGCAATAATGCGAATACATATATCGTTAATGCTTGCCTCTATATAGAACAAAACTATGCTAATACTAATCTGACAATGAACTCAGTTTCTGAATATTTAAATATTAGTGATAGTTATTTAGTGAAGCTATTTAGAAGTGAGCTTGATGTAACATTTATTGAATACCTAACTTTAATTCGACTTTTCTTTAGTTTGAAACAATTAAGTGAAATTTCTTCTACGGTATATCAAGTCGCTGAAAGCGTAGGCTATTCAGATTATCGTTATTTTACAAAAGTATTCAAAAAAGAGTTTAAAATGAACCCAAGTGAATACAAAAATAAATTTAATTATTAGGAGGTAAATATGCAAGTTATATCCACACTTGGAATTTTTGTCCGTTTACTCTTGAGTATGGTGTTTTCAGGTTTAATTGGTTTTGAACGAGAAAAAAGTAATAGTAATGCTGGAATGAAAACACATATTCTTGTTGGAATGGGCGCAACAATCGTCGCTTTAATTCAAGTAGAAACAAATGTTTTAGTTGGCAATCTTAGTAGTAATAGCCGTTTAGGAGTAGATGCTGTCCGATTAATCGCACAAGTAGTATCAGGAATAGGATTTTTAGGCGCAGGGGCAATAATCGTTACAAAAAGAAATATCATGGGGCTAACAACTGCTGCATCAATTTGGGGGACATCTAGTATTGGTCTAGCTTTAGGAATGGGCTTTTATCGAATTGCAATAATTGGATCAATATTAATCTTTGCAGTCTTAGTTGTCTTTAAACGCTTATGGATTGTACATGGAGCAGAATACATTTTAGTTAAGTATCTTCCAAATGAAGGTACACAACGACAAATTACAGAATCATTTAAGAAACTAGATATGCTTTATGAAACAGTTAGAATTAGCTCATCATCGTTTGGTCATGACCTAATCACTACCCATGTGTACAAAGTTGAGCACTCTAAAGATGTGACATTTGATGATATTGCAGAAGAACTTTCTGCTGTAAAAAATATAGTTAGTATTGAATCCACAAACTTAGGATAACGAATGATTATCGATTTTTAAAGTGACATATTACCGAATCAAACAAAAAGCGGATATTACACAAAATACGTAATATTTGCTTTTTTTACAATTTTCTGTCCTTTATGCTTAAATATAAGCACACTTTAAGTTACTAAAACGGATAATTATGATACGATAACACTGATAAGGGGAGTAAAAGGAGAAAGTATGAAAAATAAATGCTATAGTGTTGTATTTAGTTTAGCTTTAATTTTATCTATTTTTAGTAGTAGTGGTTATGTTTATGCAAATAATGAGAATACTGATAATAGTGAAAATGAAGCGGTTGAAAAGTTAGAGAATTATGATGAAAACTCTAATGATCAAATTGTTGAAGAAGAAAATTTAGATGAAATTGTTGAGGAAGAAGTTCTAGATGAAGTTATTGAAGAAGAAGTTCTAGAAGATGTAGTTGAAGATCAAGCACCAGTACTTAACAATGATAGTTCTAACGAGAATTCTGAAATAACGAGTACGGGTAATCATGAAGGAGTTATATGGGAGTTGTACAGTGATAAATCTGTAATTATTCGCCCAAATGATATCGATGGACTAATGATTACGCGTATTACAGTTCCGGAAGTAATGAATGCGGATAAGGTAATTATTGAGGATGGCGTAAAATTACCAAGTGATTTACCGTCCAATCAAGAAGGTATTTTCGAAGATTACAAAGCTAGTGAAATCGAGTTTAGAAATAATACTGATAACATTACTAGTATGAGTAGAATGTTCTACAGCATGAAAAATTTGGTTGCGATTGATTTTGGAAGTAATTTTAATACCGAAAATGTTACAACTATGTATAGAATGTTTAATGGGGTTAATCAGCTTGAATCATTAGATTTATCAATGTTCGACACATCAAATCTTATTAATATGACTAATATGTTTAGAGACATGGAGGCATTAGTTACTTTAGATGTTGGGAGTGCGGACATATAGTTGGACTTTTTATAAACCTAAACTATGTCTGTATTCTATTGGACTCATTCCATTTAGCGAAAGTTTAATTCGTTTTGAAGAAAACCATTCTAAATATGTATGCAAGTAATTAATAAAATCTTCTAAACTCCAACCTCTCCAATCTCGGTTGTTAAACATTTCTTCTTTTATTGTTCCGAAGAATCCTTCGCATGCGGAGTTATCAGGAGAACATCCTTTTTTAGACATTGATCTTGTAAGACTAAATTCATTCATCAATTCAATCCATTGTGGCCATCTGTAGTGTGCTCCACGGTCACTATGAACTACAGGTCTTTCTTCATTTTTTAATGTCTTTACACCCTCCACCAACATAGTATTAACCAGATTTGCATTTGGTGAAGTACCGATGGTCCAACTTACAGGTAGTCCATCAAAGCAATCAATAATTGGAGAAAGATAAATTTTTCCTGCTGGAATCGCAAATTGAGTTATATCTGTAAGCCATTTTTGGTTTGGTTTTTCAGCCTTAAAATTTCTATCGATAATATTTGGTACAGCTGGAGATATTTCACCTAAATAGGATGTATACTTACTTTTTGAACTTCTTATAACTT
>CAYTTS010000034.1:0-13861 GCA_964440875.1 uncultured Erysipelothrix sp.
TAATAATAGGTAATATTTGGCCAGCATTTCTAAGTATTGGTCAAGGTATTTCAATATTAGGTATTTCAATTCCAGGATTAATTTCATTTACTTTATTCTTCTTAGTAAACGTAGCTATGGGCTTTGGTGGAGGTAAAATTTTAAATAAATTTACTGCTGTATTAAACCCGCTTATCTACATCGTATTTGGAGGAATGACTGTTTGGGCAATTAGTCAAGCTGGATTAGGTAATATTTTAAGTTATAAACCAGAAGTGGCATCAACTATTCAAACACCAGTATTAGTATTAATGCTGATGGTTATCAATAGTGTTGTTGCGGTTTGGGCAGCACCAGGAGTTAGTGTGGCAGACTTCACACAAAATGCTAAGTCAACTAAAGATCAAGCAATTGGTCAAACATTAAGTTTCTTAGTAGGATATGGAGTGTTTGCTTTCTGTAGTGTTGCAATCTTAATTGGTGGAACAATTATTTATGGTGACGTTGGTTGGGATATTGTTAGAATTATTGAGAGCTGGGATAGTATCTTCTTAGTTACAATTGCTATGCTTGTATTATTAATGACGACAATTTCTACAAATGCAACTGGAAACATTATTCCAGCTGGATATCAATTAGCGGCTTTATTCCCTAAAAAGATTGATTATAAAAAAGGTGTAATAATTGCGAGTGTTATCAGTTATATTATTCTACCTTGGAAATTAATGGAAAATGCAGATAGTATCTTTATTTTCTTAAATGTTATTGGTGCAACACTAGGGCCGGTAGCAGGGGTTATGTTAGTTCACTTCTTCTTAATCGAAAAGACAGAATTAGATCTTGATCTATTATATATGGATGAAAGTAAAGAAAATCTTGATAATCCATATAAGGGTATTAATAAGAAGGCTTATATCGCTACAATTGTTGGTTTAGTTGTTGCGCTGAGTGGAATGTTTATTCCAGCTCTAAAAGTATTGGCAGACTTATCTTGGTTGATAAGTTTATTAATTAGTGGTTTTGTTTACTGGCTATTAAGCAGAAAGGAAAGATAGTATGAGTTATGATTTAATTATTAAAAACGGTAACGTTATTCTAGAATCGGAAGCAATTGTTACTGACGTTGCAGTTAAAGATGGAAAAATTGTTGCAATCGGAAATGATTTAGAAGGTGCAAAAGAAATTATCGATGCCAAAGGACTTGTAGTAAGTCCAGGAATGGTTGACGCTCACGTTCACATCACTGAACCAGGTGGTGGATACCGTGAAGGATGGGAAGGTTATGAAACTGGAACAGCTGCATCTGCAAAAGGTGGAGTTACAACATTTATCGAAATGCCACTTAACCAAGTACCAGCAACTGTAGATAAAAGATCATTAGATATTAAACTTGCGGCAGGTAAAGACAAGTTAACAGTTGACGTAGCATCATTTGGTGGATTAGTTCCATTCAACTTAGATTCAGGAATTCAAGAATTAAATGACGGTGGAGTAGTTGCTTATAAATGCTTCATGTCTACTTGTGGAGATAGATCAATTGAAGGAGACTTCATGAACGTTGATGACTACTCATTATACGCAGGTATGAAAGAAATTGCTAAAACTGGAAAAGTATTAGCTATCCATGCTGAAAACGCTGAAATTACTGATAGATTAGGTGACATTGCTTACGCTAACGGTGAAACAACACTTAAAGCTTATGTAGAGTCTAGACCAGTATTTACTGAGGTAGAACCTATTAGAAGAGTTATCCTATTTGCTAAAGAAACAGGATGTAGAATTCACATCTGTCACATCGCATGTGAAGAAGGTGTTGAAGAAGTTTACAAAGCACGTCAAGAGGGTGTAGATGTTACTTGTGAAACATGTACTCACTACCTATACTTCGATACATCTGAATTGGATGCTATTGGACCTGTAGTTAAATGTTCTCCACCTATTAGAGACAAAGATAACCAAGAAGTTATGTGGAATCAATTAGCTGATGGAAAAATTGACTTTGTAACATCAGATCACTCACCATGTACTCCTGATTTAAAAGATAAAGAAAACGCATTTGAAGCTTGGGGTGGAATTGCTGGATTACAAAATAACGTTGATGTTATTTTTGATGAAGGTGTTCAAAAGCGTGATCTATCATTAACAAGATTCGCTGATGTTATTGCTAAAAATCCAGCGGATAGATATGGATTAGATAACAAAGGACGTATCGCGGTTGGTAAAGATGCTGACTTCGTATTAATTAAACCAAACAGTTCTTATACATTAAAAGCTGAAGACTTAGAATATAACAATAAAATTAGTCCGTACTTAGGAAGAGAAATCAATGCACAAATTGCTAGAACTATCTTACGTGGTACAACAGTTTACTCACTTGAAGAAGGAGTTGTAAACAAAGGACAAGGGGAATTCATTTTAGTATAGTAAAAAAATAAAGGAGAAGATTAATTCTTCTCCTTATCATTATATGGAGGGATTTTATTATGAAATTAAAGAATATATCAGTTACTACGCAAATTATCGTTGCAACTGTAGCTGCATTAGTATTAGGGACTATTGTTGGTGAACCAATTAAGAACATCGAATTTATTGGACAAATTTGGTTAAGATTAATTCAAATGTCAATCATTATCTTAGTTATGACATCAGTAGCTGGAGCTATTGGTAACATCGAAGGTGCTGGAGCAGGTAAGATGAGTTTCCACACATTCAAATACATTATTATTTTCACGATTTTATCATCAATCATTGGACTAATCTTAGGATTAGTAATTCAACCGGGTGTTGGTATTGATTTAGGTTTAGGTGGAGCTATCGCAGATACACCAAGTTTAGGTGATACTAGTATAATAGAAACTTTAGTAAACTTTGTACCTACAAATATTATTAAAGCTATGGCTGACGGTTCAACTGTTCAAGCTATCGTATTCTCATTATTATTCGGTGTTGCTTCACAAATGTACTCAAAGAAAACTGGAGATAATTCAGTATTAGAAATGATTAACAGTGTAAATGGTGTAATTATGGAGATCATTGCTATGGTAATGAAACTTGCACCATTAGGTATATTTGCACTTCTTGCACCAGTTGCAGGAGCGACAGGATTAGAAGTTATTTTACCAATGTTAAAATTCTTAGGAGCACTAGCATTAGCTGACGTTATTATGTTCTTAGTTTATTTCCCACTTACAGCATTAAGACTTGGAGTATCTCCAGCTAAAATGCCGAAGAAATTTGCTAAAATGTCTATAATGGCATTAACAACAACTTCAGGAGCTATTTGCTTACCTACAAAAATGGAAGATACAGTTACTAAATTCGGTGTTAGCCGTCGTGTAACTGACTTTACAGGACCAATTACAATGTCAATGAACTCATCAGGAGCTGTTGCATGTTACGTAATCGCAATCTTATTTATGGCACAAGCATCAGGTATTGCAATGACACCTATGGACATCTTAATGGGAATCTTACTTGCTATTATGATGGTAATGGGTACAATCGTTGTTCCAGGTGGATCAATTGTTGTTTACACATTCTTTGCAACTTCACTAGGATTACCATTTGAAAGTATCGCAATCTTAATTGGTATTGACTGGTTTGCAGGAGCATTAAGAACATTAATGAACGTTACAATTGACGTTTTAGTTGGAATGCTAGTTGCTCATGATATGGGTGACTTTGACAAAGACGTTTACAACGAAGAAAAAGTTGTAGAATACAACTAATATCTTTGTAATTTACAACTAATTTAAGTTATTTAAGAAATCAATTAACTTAGGCAAAAGTTTATCTAATTCGACGCTATCATGATCAAAGGCATGTTTCTTGCTGGTGCTCGTGTATAGCGTACTTTTGCTAAAGTGGTTTCTAAGTTCTAAGGCAGCTTTAAATGGTACATCAGTATCAAAAATGCTGTGAGCAATAAAGATTGGGGTATCACTACTTAAGCGTAGTGCTCTCTCTTCAATATTTATTACTGAAGGCCATCTTTTGCTTTTTCTTAGGGCATAGTAATAAGGGTAGGTAGTTTCTAAGTCTCGACTATAGACAATTTCGTTGCTATTTTCGATACTTGCTACTAAATTCTTATTTACTTTAAAATCTAGGCCAACTATTTCATCACTCATCCAGGACAAATCACTTGATGAATAACCATAAAATGAAATAATTGCGTTTGGATTAAGATCTAAGTTACTTGGATCAATTGACATTATTGTGTTAGCTCCAGAGGATCTTCCCATTAAAATTAAATTTTTAATCTGAAACTCTTTAGTTAAATCATTAATTTGATTTTCAACATAATTAACGATGTCAGTATAAGCACATTGTGGTGCTAATGGATAATTTAGGGTGATAAGCGAATACTTGCTCATCAGAATATCTGATAGTTCTATAGGTAAATCACTTTGATCACCCATAACATAACCACCACCGTGCAAATAAATAAGCGTTGTATCGGAACTATTATTTCCGTAATATATATAATTTTTCATAATTGTATTATATAGGAAAATATAAATATTTGGAAGTTAGTTAAATTTATGTGCACCAAGCACAAATTAGAAGCATAATTATGCAAGGCGACCGATGACAATAAAACAAAATGTATTATAATAGAATAGAGGACAAAAAATGAAGAAAATTATTAGCGATGAGCTTATTGAACAAGAAGTAGAATGGTTATCAAGTATTTCAGAAACATTAGGAGATGAAGGTGTATCAAGATTACTTTATAGCGTACCTTGGGAAAAAGCTCAAAAGGAAATGAGTCAAAAATTTGAGTCTTTAGGAATCAAAGCATACCACGATGAGATCGGAAACTTATTTGGTCGTCTAGAAGGTAGTGAAGAACCAAACTCTGTTATTGCTACAGGATCACATATCGATACTGTATACAATGGTGGAAGATTAGATGGTCAATTAGGAATCATTGCTGGTTACTTAGCAATGGACTACCTGTATAAGACTTATGGTCAACCTAAGAAAACTATCGAAGTATTTGCAATGGCAGAAGAAGAGGGAAGTAGATTCCCATATGCATTCTGGGGAAGTAAAAACATCTTTGGTTTAGCAAAACGTGAAGAAGTAGAAGATACTACTGATGCAAATGGAATTGTATTCCAACATGCTATGCGTAATGCTGGTTTTGATTTCAAAGCAGATTGTTCATCAAGAAGAGAAGATATCGAAGCATTTATTGAAGTTCATATAGAACAAGGTATTACTTTAGAAAATACTAAAAAAGATGTAGGAATCGTAAATAGTATTGTAGGTCAAAAGAGATTTACAGTTACATTAAACGGTGAATCAAATCATGCTGGTACAACAAAAATGTCATACCGTCATGATACAATTCACGCATTTAGTGAGTTTGCAGTTCAATCATTCAATAAGGCAAAAGAATTAGGCGATCCACTAGTTGTTACATTTGGACATGTTACACCTGAACCAAATACGGTAAACGTAGTTCCTGGTAAAACAACATTTATGATCGATACTAGACATACAAACCAAGAAGACTTAGATCAATATGAAGAGTTCTTAATGGAAACATTAAAATCTGTATGTGAAAGATTCGGAGTAGATTATGAAGTTGATAAATGGATGGATGCAGCACCAGTTGCAATGTCAGATGACATTATCAATATTATCGAAGATAGTTCTAAAGAATTAGAATTAGACTACACGGTAATGCACTCAGGAGCAGGACACGACTCACAAATTATTGCTCCATTTGTCCCTACAGCAATGATCTTTACACCAAGTATTAAAGGTATTAGTCATAATCCTTTAGAAGCTACGGATGTAAAATACTTAAATATTGCTATTACGCTTTTAGCGAAAAGTTTATATAAACTTGCTTATTAAGAAAGAGGAGGAGTTTAGTTATGGGTTATTTAAATAATAAAATGGGTTACAGAGACGGTCTATTAGAGACTAGATCTTTTGTAAAACCAGGTAACTGTGCACTTTTAACTGAAGATGGTTTAGTTAAAAATGTTGTGCCAGGATTTGAAAATACTGATGTAACGATCTTAGGTTCACCAAGAATGGGTGCTAGATTCGTTGACTACAGATTAAATGTTTATCCAGAAGGTGGACACTTTGAAGGGTTTGCTGGTGGAAAATTACAATCGTTAATCTATGTTATTGAAGGTGAATTAGAAGTTACGATTGCTGGAGAAGTTCACAATCTAACTAAGGGTGGATTTGCATATGCACCTGCAAATGAAAAACTTTTCTTCAAAAACACTTCAGATACAGAAACAGAAGCATTCTTATACAAGAAAGTTTATGACAGTGTTGATGGAAAATATAGTACATATCCAGTAGTTGGAAATACTAAAGATTTAGAGTGGATCGAGTATGAAGGGATGACTGACGTATTAGTTTGTAACTTCTTACCAACTGATATCGAGTTTGACATGAACTTCCATATCTTAGACTTTGCACCAGGTGCTAGTCATGGATATATTGAAACACACGTACAAGAACACGGTGCTTTATTACTAAGTGGTCAAGGTATGTACAATCTAGATAACGAATGGATGCCTGTTGAAAAAGGAGATTATATTTTCATGGGAGCTTACTCACTACAAGTTGCTTATGCAGTTGGACGTGAAGAGCACTTAACATATGTTTATTCAAAAGACTGTAATAGAGATATAGAACTATAATAAGAAAGAAGGAGACACATTATGAGACTTACTAAAGACGAATTATTCCAAATTATGAAGACTAAGTTTATAAAAGCTGGGTTAAATGAAAAAGATGCTACTAACATTTCAAATATGCTTACTTGGGCAGATGCACGTGGAGTTCACTCACACGGTGCTGTAAGAGTTGAGTACTATGTTGAGAGAATTGTTAAAGGTGGTATCAATGTTAACTCTGAAATGAAATTTGAGAAAACAGGAAATGCTACAGGTATCTTACACGGAGAAAACGGTTTAGGATTTACAGCTGCTATGGACGCAATGGAAGAAGCAATTGAAATCGCAAAAACTGAAGGTGTTGCAGCAGTAGGAATGGCTAACATTTCTCACTCAGGTGCATTAGGTTACTTCACTGAGTATGCAGCTAGTCAAGATATGATTGCATTATCTGTTTGTCAAAGTGACCCGATGGCAGTGCCATTTGGTGGATCAGAACCTTTCTTTGGAACTAACCCAATCGCTTTTGCTGCACCAGCATTAGACGGGAAAATGTTCTCATTAGATATGGCTACAACAGTTCAAGCATGGGGTAAAATTTTACATGCTAGATCAAAACATGAAGATATTCCATTAGGATGGGCAGTAGATGAAAGTGGTAAAGAAACTACTAAATCTAAAGAAGTACATGCACTTCTTCCAATCGCTGGACCAAAAGGTTATGGTTTAATGATGATGGTAGACGTTCTTTCTGGTGTACTTTTAGGAGTACCTACTGGTAAAAATGTATCTTCAATGTATGAAGATTTAACTAAAGGAAGAGAGTTAGGCCAATTCCACTTAGTTATTAACCCTGAAATGTTCGTAGGTGTTGAACAGTTCAAACAGAATTTAAGTAATGTAATCGATGATTTACATAACGTAAAACCATCACCGGGATTCCCACAGGTATTTGTACCAGGTGAATTAGGATTAGCTAAAGAAGCTGAGTATGAACGTGATGGAATTGAAATCGTTGATGAGATATATGAGTATTTAATAAGTGATGATCTGCACTTTGACCGTTACCACGGTAAAAACAGATTCTCAGAATAGGAGAGTATTATGTACAAAACAATTATTAAACAAAATAGTTATAAAGATTCGATCGTATTAATGCTATTAACTGGAGAAATTTCACAGTTAGATGGTGTTAACAAAGTATCGATAATGATGGCTACAGAAGCAAACAAAAGTATCTTTGATGGAAGTGGAATGTTAACTCCTGAAGTAGAAGAAGCTTCGCCAAATGATATTGCTATCGTTATTGATGTTGAAAGTGATGAAGTATTAGAAGAAGCATTAGTTGCTATTGATGAGTTCTTAAACAAATCAAGTTCAGGTGGAAAATCTGAAGAAGCTAACGCAATTACTTGGAACCAAGCACTATTAAAACAAGATGGAGCTAACTTAGCAGTGATTTCTACTCCTGGAACATATGCAGCTCACGAAGCTAACGTTGCATTAGATAATGACTTAAACGTATTTATGTTCTCAGATAACGTTTCATTAGATGACGAGTTACAATTAAAAGAAAAAGCTTTAGAAAAAGGATTATTAGTAATGGGACCTGACTGTGGTACAGGAATCATTAATGGTGTTCCAGTAGCATTCACTAACCAAGTAAACCGTGGAAGTATCGGAGTTGTTGGAGCTTCAGGAACTGGTATTCAAGAAGTTACAAGTTTAATTCACCAAAACAATGCAGGAATCACTAGTGCATTAGGTACTGGTGGACGTGACTTACACGAACACATTGGTGGAATTACTATGTTACAGTCATTAAAAGCATTAAATGAAGATGAAGCAACAAAAGTTATCGTTGTATTATCTAAACCAAGTGCACCAGCTGTACAAGATAAGATTAATAATTACTTATCAACTGTTAAAAAACCAGTTGTTACATTATTCTTAGGTGAAAGACCAAAATCACACACACAAAACATCTACCGTGCTTACACATTAGCTGAAGCTGCACGTGCTGCTGTTATGTTTGATCAAGGTTTAAACCCAATTACTGATTTAAAAGCATTCAACGTTGAAAATGTTGAAGCAAAAAATGAAGGTAAAGTTATTAAAGCATACTACTCAGGTGGTACTTTAGCATCTGAAGCTTCAATGTTAATTTCAGAAGCATTAAAATTAGAAGAAAAATCATCAAGTAACTTATTTACTGAAGATGGATTCGTAGTTGTTGACTTAGGTGACGATGAGTATACTCAAGGTAAACCTCACCCAATGATCGATCCTGAAGTTCGTGTTGCAAACTTAGCACAAGCTGCAAGTGATGATAGAACTGGTGTAGTTATGTTTGACGTAGTATTAGGATATGGATCACACAATGATATGGCAACAGCATTAACTCCAGCAATTGTTGAAGTTATGACTGCTTTACCAGATGTGACTGTAATCGCAAACGTATGTGGTACTAACTTAGACCCACAAGGATATGACTCACAAGTTAAAAAATTAGAAGACTTAGGTGTTAAAGTATTCAATAGTAACGAAGAAGCTGTATTAACTGCTTTAAGTTTAATTGGAAAACCATTACACTTAGAAACTATAGGTGTTGAAGAAGTTGCGGAAGGATCATTTGATGATTCAGCATATGAAACAAACTTAGTTGGTGAACCATTAAAAGTTATTAACGTTGGTTTAGCAAGCTTCAATGACAATATTAAAGCTGCTGGTGGAGACTCAATCCAATATGATTGGAAACCTGTTGCTGGCGGAAACTTAACTTTAATGAAAGCTTTAGCTTTCTTAAACAACGCAACTGATATTAAAGGAGAGAAATAAGAATGATTTATACAAACATAGACGCAGCTAACCAAGCTGTTATAGATATAATTAAAAATTCGGCTCCAGTATTAACAGATGTGCAATATGCAAAAGATGTTATTCCTGAAATGAAACCTCATGTATTATTACATGCCGGTCCACCGATGAAATATGAAAATATGACATCACCAATGCAGGGTTCTGCAGTTGGAGCTATCCTTTTTGAAGGATGGGCTGAAGACGAAGACGCAGCATTCAAGATGTTAGAAAATGGAGAAATTACATTCTTAACATGCCATAGCGTTAATGCTGTTGGACCAATGGGTGGAATTACTTCAATGAACATGCCAGTTTTATGTGTTACAGATACTGTTAACAATACTACTGCATACTGTCAAATGAACGAAGGTATTGGAGCGGTATTACGTTTCGGTGCTTACGGACCTGACGTAATTGCAAGATTAAAATGGATGAGCGAGGTTTTAGGACCTGTATTATCTAAAGCAATCAGAACAATTGAAGGTGGATTAACTGTTAACCCATTAATGGCAAAAGCTATTGCTATGGGTGATGAATTCCACCAAAGAAATATTGCAGCTTCATACTCTTTCTTAAGAGAAATGGCTCCAATTATCGTTTCACTAGAAGGTGTTTCAGAAAAAGATAAGCAAGACGTTATGACTTTCTTAGCAGATACTGATCAATTCTTCTTAAACATTGCAATGGCTACAGCTAAAGCAGTTATGGATGCTTCAAAGAGAATTGAAGCAGGTACAATAGTTACAGCAATGGCAAGAAACGGTGAAAACTTCGGTATTAAGATTGCTGGAATGGGTGAAGAATGGTTCACTGCACCAGTTAATACTCCTCAAGGTCTATACTTCACAGGATTTAGTGCTGAAGATGGAAACCCTGACATGGGAGATAGTGCTATTACTGAAACATTCGGTGTTGGTGGTATGACGATGATCGCAGCTCCAGCTGTTACTAGATTCGTTGGTACTGGTGGATTTGACGATGCTCTAAGAATTTCTAACGAAATGCAAGAAATCGTTATTGACAACAACCCTAACTTTATTATTCCAACTTGGGACTTCAAAGGTTCTCACTTAGGAATTGATGCAAGATTAGTTGTAGAAACTGGAATCGTTCCAATTATCAATACAGGTATCGCAAACAAAGTTGCTGGTGCTGGACAAATTGGTGCTGGTACAGTTGATGCTCCACTAGCTTGTTTCGAAAAAGCGGTTCTAGCATACGCTGAAAAACTAGGATTCAAGGAAGATGGTAAGTAATCCTAAATACTTATCTAAAAATATAATTCAAACACTTGCACATACAGACAAACTGTATGTGCACAGTGTATTTAATAACGGAATTAATCTAAAAGCACACGATCGTTTAATATTTATTGGTTTAAAGGATGGACCATCAGCGATCAAGATTGATAAAGATCAAATTGAAACATTAGTAAAAACGAAAGTAAATGATGAAGTAATTTATGAAAATAGAAAACTGAAACTAAGATCAGTTAACTTAATTATTGACTTAAGTAAATCTCATACAAAGACTTATGATATTCAAGTTCAAAATATTAACTCAAGTATTATTTCAAGAGTTGAAAGAATAATCCTCGGCTATAATTTTATAACTGGATTTGAAGAAAAGATTATTGATTTAGTCGAAAGATTAGATAATGAATATGCTAATGATGTAGACTATCTAGACTACTTATTAGGAAGAGGTAAGGGTTTAACACCAAGTGGGGATGACTTTGTCGTCGGTATGCTTGCATACCATCAAGTTAATCCATTTCTTAGTGAAGAATTCTTAAACACTTTAGATAAGAAGATTGAGGCAAAGGTCACAACTGATATTAGTTTGAATTTTTTAATGGATGCAAGAGATGGTTATTTTGTTCAAGAGATTATTGATTTATTTGATGCGGTAGGAAGTAATAGTAACTTTATCGCACATATTTACAATATTGCTAATTTTGGACATACATCAGGTGTAGACATGTTAAGCGGAATATTCGCTGCAATTAGATTAGAAAGAAAAAATGGAGGTTTATATGAAAAATAAAGTAGTAATCGCACTTGGAGGAAATGCTCTAGGTGATACAAATGAAGAACAAATCACAGCTGTTGATCAAGCTGTTAGTCATATAGTAGATTTAATTGAAGATGGTAACGAAGTAGTTATCGTTCACGGAAACGGACCACAAGTTGGTAAGATCCAATTAGCATTCAAAACAGGTGCTGAACACGATTCAAACCTTGAAAGTATGCCATTAAGTGAAAGTATTGCTATGTCACAAGGATATATTGGATACCACTTACAAAAATCATTAATTAACCAATTAAAAGCAAGAAAAATTGATAAAGCAGTAGGAACTGTTTTAACTCACGCTTTAGTTGATTCAAAAGATGAAAGCTTTGCTAACCCAACTAAGCCTATTGGACCATTCTACACTTTAGAAGATATCCAAGCTAAAGGTTATGAAAGTTATGTAGAGGATTCAGGTAGAGGATACAGACAAACTGTTGCTTCACCACTTCCAACTGACTTATTAGAAAAAGAAATTATTAAAGACGGTTTATCAAATGATCGAGTAATTATCTGTGCTGGTGGGGGAGGAATTCCTGTAGTATTAGATAATGATCAATACGTAAACGTAGATGCAGTTATTGATAAAGATGCATCAGCTGCATTAGTTGCAGAATTGGTAGATGCTGACATGTTAATTATTTTAACAGCAGTAAACCAAGTAGCATTAAACTACAACACACCTGAAGAGAAATGGTTAAGTAAAATTACTTTAGCTGAACTTGATGAATACATCGCTGAAGAGCACTTCGCACCGGGGTCAATGTTACCTAAAGTTGAAGCTGCTAAACGCTTCGTATTAAGTTCACCAGAAGGTAAAGCAATCATTACATCATTATCAAGCGCTAAAGCAGCTATTAATGGTGAAGATGGAACTGTTATAGTAAGTGAATAATAAAATCACAAAAAGTAATAACTGGAAGTTAATAGTCTCACTATTAACTTTCGGGTGGATTACAATATGGGTTTACCGTACTGCATTAACTCCTATTTATCCACAAATTAGTGAATTCTTCGGTGGAATATCAGATTTACAATTAGGTCAAATATCAAGTTTTTATTTCTTAGGTTATGTAATTATGCAAATACCTGCGGGACTCCTTATTGATAGAATTGGCCAAAGAAAAGTACTATTCCCAGGTTATGCTCTTTTTGCAATAGGAGCTATAACAGTTGGAATAGCAAAATCTGTCAACTTAGTTTTCATAGGTAGTCTTTTAGCAGGGATTGGCTCTGGCTGTTACTATGGAGTGGCTTACTCTCTAACTTCGGTTTATATACCAGAAGACAAGAGAAGTGTTGCTACTGCCCTAGTAAACAGTGGTAGTGCTGTTGGTAGTGGACTTGGAATCATGTTCTCTACAATCTTTGTTGCTCAAATGGGCATACCTTGGCAATATACAATGGTATTAACAATAAGTTTAATTATCATTGCTGTATTGTTATTTAATCGTTACATAGAAAATGTTAGTGGTAAAGCGAACGATCAAGAAATAGTAAAAGATGAAAAATCAGTTACTATTAGATCATTATTCAACAAACAGTTAGTTGCTGTCTACTTCCTTTATTTCGCAACTTGTTTCGCATACTACTTAATTGATACTTGGCTTCCAAACTTTCTTACTACTGAAAGAAGTTTGAGTCAGTCAAGTACCGGACTTGTAACAACAATCGTATTTTTCGCAGCTATTCCAGGTGCACTGATCTTCTCCAAGATCGCTGATATGTACCCAGATAAAAAAGTTTCTATTATATTCATATTAGAATTACTTGCTGCATTGTTCTTATTCCTAGGAATCTTTGTCACAAATCAAACACTAATGATTATTTTCTTAATCTTATACGGATTTTTCGGTAAGGTTGCAGTTGAGCCTATCATAATATCATGGCTATCAACTAGAATCCCAAGAAAAGCAGTGGCTACAGGACTAGGCTTATTCAACTTCTTTGGAATGAGTTCATCAATCTTAGCACCAACAATTACTGGTATTATTTCAGATATGTTTAATACTAAAGTTCCTGCGTTTAACTTGTCAGTAATTATAATAATTGTTGCTACGATACTATTTACAATAGTAAATAATAAGCAAAATGCTTAAAATCAAATCTATTAAGTTAAGTGTAAAATCCCATACACTTAACTTTTTTATTGTAAAATACAATGTTGATAGAAGAGACATTAACTATCGATTTTTCAAATCTTAGCTATTTATTTAGTATTGATTGAAGAGACACACAGCATATTTATAATCTAATATTTTTATACTATATATGGTTGAATTTGAATAGATTAATAT
>CAYTTS010000035.1:0-13067 GCA_964440875.1 uncultured Erysipelothrix sp.
CTAATAACAAAGTTATTAGTGCATAGTTTAATATTTGGCAGGGGTAGCAGGAATCGAACCCGCATCAACGGTTTTGGAGACCGGTATACTACCATTATACGATACCCCTATCTGCGCTTAATTATGATAACATATATATAGATTGTTTTCAAACTATTTTATCAATATGTGTTAGGATTAATGTATATAGTAGATTGAAAATATTAATAAGGAGAAAATAGAATGAAAAAAATATTGATAATAATGATGATGTCTCTGACATTGTTGGCTTGTAATAAGCAGGATGGAGACAAAGCTAAAGTAGAGCCTAAGTCTTTAACGGGTAGTTTGGTATGTGTAATTGAGGATTCTGGAGTTGTTGCTGAGCAGATCTTCGACTTTAAAGATAAAAAAGTAGAGAACATTATCGTAAATACCTCAATGACCTATGAAGCTTTAGGTATTAGTGCTGAAGACATCGATAGTTCAACAGAAGAAGAGTTAGAAGCTCTAAATGAAATAATGAAAGAGATTTTAGGTGCTGATTCGGATTCTAAATTAGAGTTTACTGAAGTTGGTATTGATTTAAGTCTTAGTGTCGGTAAGGATGCAATAAGTGAAATGGGGATAACTGATGTTGAGTATGACAAGGATTATGATCAGGCATTTATTGATGATTTAATCGTTAAGTATGAGGCTGAAGGTGGAGTTTGTAAATTTAATTGATGGAGAAATCCATCTTTTTTAATAAAAAAATAGAGTTATCTCTATTTTCTTAATATTTTATCCATTGATTTACCTCTTGCAAGTTCATCAACCAACTTATCCATGTAACGAATTTTCTGCATTAGATCTTCTTCGATATCTTCAACTCTGATTCCGCAGATTAGCCCTTTAATTAGGATTGTATTTGGATTAATTTCAGGAGCGTTTTGGAAGAATTCTTCCATCGTTTCCTCTGATTCTTTTAATCTATCTAAGTCACTTTGACTATATCCTGTAAGCCATAATAAAATAGTATCGAGGTCCTCAACACTTTTATCTTTTCTTACAACTTTATTTACATACATTGGGTAAATACTTTCAAATGTCATTTGATATATTTTATGATTTTTCATATTTAGTACTCCTTTTATATTTTTATTGTAGCATAATGAGTTAATTTAGTTCTTAAATCATATCTTTCAAAGTAATGATATAATATAACAATAGGAGGTTTTTATGGAAAGAAGATTAATAAAATTAGATGGAACATATAACTTTCGAGATTATGGAGGCTATATTGGCTTTAATGGTAAGCGAGTAAAAGAAAACCTATTATTTCGGTCAGACACATTATCAAAGTTAAGTAATGAAGATATAAATAAACTTGAGTCTCTGAATATAAGAACTATTATTGACTATCGTAGTGAAGATGAAAGATATAATAATGAAGATAAGAATATTGAGGGAGCAAAAATTTATCACTTAGATCCAATTGCTAAGATCGCTGAATTTGCATCTAGTACAGATGGATCATCAATGTTGGATAATTTAACAGAATCAAAATTAACTAAGTATTTAGCCGATGAAAACCGTAAGTTTGTCGAAGGTGATAGAGGAAAAGAAGTGTACAGCGAAATGCTGAAACTTGTATTAGAGTCTGAAGGCGCTTCAGTTCAACACTGTACAGCTGGTAAAGATCGTACTGGTTATGGTAGTGCTCTGGTACTGCTACTTTTAGGAGTTAAACTTGACGATGTTATTGAAGATTACATGCTGACAAATGATGCTGCTAACTTAAAGCCAAGAAATTACAGTGAGTTAGATATTGAGGATGAGGAGTTAATTAATGCCTTAAAATTATTAGAGGGTGTTAAGATTGACTACATTCAACCGGCACTAGATGCGATATACGCTGAGTATGATAATGTAGAAGAATATGTAATTAATGAATTAGATTTTAGTGAAGATGATATTAGTACACTAAGAGATAAATATTTAGAATAGGGGATATTATGAAAGTTAATGATAAAATTTACCTGAATGTGGATTGTGAGTTAAAACTTTTTTATTATAATAATGATAGTAACTTTAAAGATCATGAGAGTGAAAATGTAAAAGCTGGTTCAATCTTTACGATAGTAGGCTATGTTCCTGATTTATCAAATAATATTAGATATGATGAAGAATCAGGAGATTTTGATAATTACTCTTATGTTATAAAAGATAATAATAAACTAGAGTTATATCGTGTTAGCAGAGACTTGATTGTCAAAAATTTTATTAAACAAGAATTAAATTAGTTTGATATAATAGTTGTAATATTAGGAGGAAAATGAATGAAGAGTACAGTTATATTTGATATGGATGGTACCCTGATTGATTCAATGGGAGTTTACCGTGATGTTCGTTATGAAGTTATTAAAGATTTAGGTTTCAATTTAGCAGATGATGAGTTAGAGCAGTTAAAAGGTGTTTCTCATTGGGAGTTTCCAAGAAAAATGAATGAACTATTTGACGCAGGTATTGAAGAATCGGAGTTCTTCCACTTTGTTAATACTCGTGTTAGAGATTACTACCGTCAAGGATTCCCACTTAAAAAAGGTGTCTTAAGATTTTTAGACTATATGGATGAGCAAGGTATTAAATATTGTGTTGCGACAGCTTCTAAAAATATTAATGCTATCTCAGTGTTTAAGAAATTAGGTATGTTAGATCGCTTTGAATTTATAATAACAACATCAGATGTTGATCGTGGAAAAGAATACCCGTCTATCTATAAAGAGGCTGTAATAATGATGGACTCACATATTAGTGATGCTTACGTATTTGAAGATGCTTTATACGCTGTAAAATCGGCTAAAGCGGGTGGCTTTAAAGTAGTTGGTATTGCGGATGATAGCTTTGCTGATAGTAGAGAAGAGATTATTGAAGAGGCTGATTTCTTTATTGATGATTATGATGAGCTAATGGATATGATCGAAAGAAAAGAAATAGTATTTGAATAAGCAAAAAGGTCCAATTAAGGACCTTTTTACTTACTTAAATCAACTTTTTTATTGCTCGTATATAGTTTGTTATTAATTTCAATTAAAACAGTATATGATTCTAAATCTTCTGACTTGTTGATATATTTACTAACACTCTGCTTTTGATCATCAAATATAACAATACACATTGCAGTGTAAGGTCTTTCTGAAATTCTTATTTTATACTCTAATGTAGATAAGTTATTATATAAGACAACTTTAACCTTATCTTCTTTTTTGAAGTTACCACTTACGATGAGACGATCTTCATCAAGTTTAACATCTAAATCATAAGATTCTAAGAACTCAGGATCATTTATTATGGGCTTAAATAAAGATAGTGATTTTTTATCATAATCTACAGTATCTAAACTACCAAGACTTACTCCATCATCCATATTCTCGTAAGTACTCTTATTATAAATACTCATCTTCTCTGCACGATAGAAGTTATTTGGAAGCAGTAGTTCAAAGATTAATTCATCATTATATACTTCACTAGTATAACTTCTTAAATCCGTGAACTCATTTAATCCTGGTGGGCTATTTAATACTTCTCCATTATTAAATGCGACACCACCCGAGTGAATTAGGTAATGATTATCCGCAAGATAGTCGACATCTGAAACATAGGATGAGAAATACTCGTTACCTCGATCTTTACCATATTCAAATACTTGGCTAACAGTTCTATTTTCTTCATCAATTGAATATATGACTCCACGACTATAGTTTTCTGATGCAGAAAGATATTCACTGTAATATTTAGAGCGGTTGATACCATTGTCAAATACGAATAGATTACCATTAGGTAAGATCTTGGCAGCATGTTGTGCATAAGGCATTTCCGTATTTTCAGTAGGTGTTAAGAAGTTTTTCTTAAAGTCTTCACTATACTCATTACTATCACCAACGATATAATTTATTTCTAAAGTTTCATAATCAAGGTTAACAACGCTATCTTGATGTCTTCCTGATAATGTTATTGAATTAGTTTTTTCATCATAATAGACTGAGTTATTATGGAACCAGTCAAAATCAATCCAGTTCTCACTCTTTCCACCATCAACTTCTAAAATATTCTTTAAGTCGATTTCTTTAACAATCTCTCCACTGTTTCTATCGATTTCAACTAGAAAGTCTTCAACGGTATTATGTTCAAACTTGTCACTTGCTACTAGGAAGTTTCCATTAGGAAGTTCAGCTAAGTCATGGTGGTATCCGCCGGGTGTTATATATTCTTTTTCAATCTTACCTAACATAGATAACTCATAAAAACCTGTTGTGTAGTAGGGGGGATTAATTACCTTCTCATTACTTAAAACAAGATTACCATTGTTTAAGTATCTAATTTCCCAAACGAGGTTCTCACTTAAGTACCATCTGACATTACCATTAATGTCATATGCACCTGTGTATCCTTTAGAGGCTGGGGTAACAAAGTAAAACTCATCATTTAATATGTGTTTGTAATCTTCGTTAATATAAGTCTCTAAAGGTATTGAGAAGTCACTAGGTAGTTTATCTGTTTTGATAATAAATTCTTCTTTTAAATCACCATATTCAAGGATGACAAGATTATCAGTGTCAGGATATAAACCGAAAACTGGTACATAATGTTCACTTGCTTCATCAAAACTATTTACTAAATCATCACTTCCATTTTGGCCTTTAACTGTAATTTTACTACTTACTTTATCAGTTGTCTTAAATGTAATTAAAGCACTTAATGGGGCAATGTCATAAGGGTCTAAATATACTTGTCTTTTACTACTAATTTCATTTTTAATCTTATTCGCTATTTCATTTTGTTTGTTAAGTAAACTTACTTCTTCAACTATTTCTTCAGTATTCATTGCCTTAGTATTTCTAACTAGTGCAAATGAGCTGATTATAATTATAATAATTAATGTTGATAATAATATTTTTGTCCTCTGTTTTTTCATAAAACCTCCTTCAAATATTATAGTTTATTATGCTATATCAAGCAATTGTTATGTAGTATTTGATATTTAATTAGTAATAGGCTTATAATAGGTAAGTAAAGAAAGGGGTGTTATTGTGGATCTTGGATTAATAAACTATATTATTCATAATATTGTTGAAGTTGCTAATATGTTAATAACTATTGTTTCTTTAATAATTATTATCAAAGGAACAGTTTTATCAATCATGTCATTATTTATGGAGATGCGAAAAACTCCTGGAATCTATATCGGGGAAAGTTTAGACTTAGGGTTAAGATATTTAACGGTTTCTGAAGTATTACATACGTTCACTTCAGAGAGCTTATCTTCACTAATCAACTTAGCAATTTTACTTGCTATTAGAGTTGCAATTGTTGTGTTTAACCAAAAAGAAATGGAACATGAACTTCAAATAATTGAAGAATTAGAAGAAATTGTTGACGATATTGAATAATTGAACTTACTACTTACGCTATTTGTGTTATAATGATGCGGTCAAGACAGGGGTGCCTTTGGCTGAGATGTGTACACACAATCCCTTAAGACCTGATCTAGTTAATACTAGCGTAGGGAGTTCTAAAGAAATTTCTACGCCTTTACGGAGGTGTTTTTTTATGAGAAAAAGTAATTTTTCAACTAGAGATATTGTTATGATCGCGGTTTATGGATCATTATTTATGGCTGTGGAGTATTTACAAAATACTTTCAGTTTATTAGAGATGCCAAATGGTGGTAGTTTAGGTATATCATCGATTATCTTACTATTAGCATCGTACAAACTTGGTTATAAAAAAGGCTTTATTGTGGGACTCATCAGTGTTCCATTACAATTTGTAACAGGTAAAATGTTTTTAGAAGGTGGAATTATCGGATTTTTACTAGACTATGTTATCGCCTTTAGCGTTTATGGACTAGCTAGTTTATTTCCAAACTATAAGTATTTCTATTCAGGTGTATTAATAACAAATATTGTTAGATTTATTGCTAGTACTATTGCCGGAACAATCGTTTGGCAAGTACCGATAGTTGGTTCAATCGTCTATAACGCAACCTATATGGTACCAACGGCAATTGTTGGTTTAATATTAGTGCCGTTAATAAATGAAAGATTAAAAGACCAGTAGAAATTTAGTAACTTTATGCTATGATATGTATAAAGATTAGGTGATTAAATGAAAATATTATTAAATGATAACGATATAACAAGAGCATTAACGAGAATTACCCACGAAATACTAGAGAACAATGATGGAATTGACAACTTGGTATTAGTCGGTATTAAAACTCGTGGTGTTTATTTAATGGATAGAATTGCTGCTAATATAATGAAGTTTGAAGGGGTAAAAGTAGATACTATACCTTTAGATATTAATTATTGGCGTGATGATAATCGTAAGACAGATGTAAAACCGCTTATTGAATACGATTTTTCAAATAAAAGAGTAGTTTTAATTGATGACGTATTGTTTAAGGGAAGAACGATCAGAGCTGCTATGGATGGAATTGTAAGTCATGGTAGACCTGAAACAATTCAATTAGCTGTACTAATAGACAGAGGTCACAGAGAATTTCCTATTAGGGCAGACTTTGTTGGTAAAAACATACCAACATCATTAAGTGAAACTGTAAAAGTTACACTTGCAGAACTAGATCATGAAGACCAAGTAATATTAACTAAGTAAAAAGGTTGAGAGAAGTTTGATAATAATCATTCTTCCTTCAACCTTTTTTTACTTAATAATATATTTATTTAAGTTTGCACTTTTATCTAAAGTGTATTTTAATGTCTTGGTATCATCACTCATGATAATAACGACACCAGGACCATGGCCAGCACTTTGAGAGTCACTGTGGACAATTATTCCAATTGATAAAGATCCAGCCTTATAATAAGGACCAAACTCAGCGTAATGGTTTTCAATAGCGATAATATCACCAAATCTTAAATCGTTTAAACCATATTTTTCATTTTCACTTTGATCATGAAGCATAATGTCATAATCACCAATTTGAATATTACTAGAGCCAATACCTGCTCCAAGTAAATGAGCTGGTAAAACTTTTGAAACAGCAACATTAACTTGCTTACTCTCTTCACTAATATCCAATTTATTAAATAGCTCTGGATCAATATTGAACATTTTAATACTAGGGTAATCTATTAAAGATAGCCCTAAACCCTTTGTTTTAATTTGAATTGCATCACCAATAACCATTTCATTTAATGTTTCTTCATCAAAGTAAATAATTACATGATCAACTCCACCGTGTTTGCCAGTAACTACTCCAGTTTTTCCAGCGGCTTTACCACTTACAACAGTTGCGATATTACCGATACAAGCTAAATGATTTAATGTCATATTATTTTGTTTATCATAGTTTTTTATACTAACACCAGGTTCAACATGATCTCCAACTATATCGACACAATTATCACCAATTTTATAGTCATAAGTAATTGATCCTACACTTGGAAGATTTATTGCTTTTCCGTCAAAGCTAGTCCAATATGATTTACCAATTGTTGGGTGTGCGATATTACCTAAAGCAGCATGAGAAACTAATTTATTTTCGTTTGTTTTCACTTTTTCACATCCTTATCTTCATTATAGCAAAAATATTTATGATAATAACGGTTTATTGTTCACACAATTTTTATCGTGGTATAATATTTAGAGTTAGGAGTGTATTATGAAATTAGTTAGAAGGTTTTTATCGGTGGAAAACCTTGTTCCAGAAAAGTTCAGGAAAAATCCACTACCTTCAAGTAAAGAAGCGTATTCTACAGCATTTCAGGTGACGTGGCCGTCATCCATGGAAATGGTGTTGATTGGGTTAATTGGCTCTGCCGATTTAATTATGGTAAGTCACTTAGGCTCGGAAGCAATTGCCGCAGCCGGTATCACAACCCAACCAAAGTTCATCTTAATGGCATTCGTTATGGCGATAAATACGGGATTAACAGTGATAATATCCCGAAGAAAAGGTCAAAATCGTCGTGAGGAAGCGAATAAGATTTTAATGAGTGCTTTAATCATAAGTGTAGTGATGTCATTTATAATGACCTTAATAGGGCTGTTTTTTGCAGAGCCTATCTTGAGGTTGGCAGGAGCTACGGATGATTATATCGATATTGCGATAGTCTACTTTAGGATTATTTCAGTCGGAAACTTTTTTACATCAGTTGCTAATACTATGACTTCTGCACAACGTGGTTCAGGAAACACTAAGATATCAATGTTTACTAACTTAACAGCAAACATTGTTAATGTTATTTTTAACTATTTACTTATATACGGGATTGGAATATTTCCAGAGCTAGGTGTCATGGGTGCTGGTATTGCTACACTGATCGGTAATATAGTTGCATTCTTTATAGCCTTTTATTCAATTACACGTAAGGGTAATTTTGTTGGTTTAGATTTTAAAAATAATATTAAAATTGATTTTGAACGCTGGTACCAAATATTTAAAGTAAGTTCATCACCATTTATTGAACAAATATTCATTAGAGGTGGCTTCTTTATATTTGCAATAATCATTGCGAATCTTGGAACTGATAACTTTGCAACTCATCAGGTTGTTATGAACATTCTAAGTTTATCATTCTCAGTAGGTGAAGGTTTCTCCATTGCAGCAAGTACACTTGTCGGACAAAATCTTGGTAAAAAACGACCAGATCTTGCGATGTTATATAGTAAGGTTCTGCAGCGTATTGGAGTAGTTGTAGCGGTTATACTAGGATTGTCATTGGTTATCTTTAGAATACCAATACTATCTCTATTCTCACAAGGAAATGATATTGTATTACATCTTGGTAAACCATTAATGATAATAGTAGGACTTACAGTTTCCTTCCAAATACTAGGAACGATAACAGTAGGTACTTTAAGAGGAGCGGGAGACTTGAAATTTACAGCTTTATTAATGATTATTTGTATTGGATTTGCTAGACCATTCTTTTCATACCTATTTGCTTATACATTAGGTGGAGGTCTATTCGGAGCTTGGTTAGCTATATTGCTTGATCAATTCACGAGATCAGTTGCATCACAAAAAAGATTTGCTAGTGGATCTTGGCTAAATATATCAATATGATGCAATATTTACAGAAGGTATTAAGTGATGGAGTAGTTACACTTAAAGAGATAACAAATTTTGATGCGGAAGTATTACATGAAATGCTTAGTGATAAAGACTTATGTGATAAAGCCGGATTAATTGTCCACACTCATATTAATCAAACCTTAGATTTTATATACGAAGGAAACTATGCGGCAAACTCAGGATATCAATATTTTTACGGAATCTTCAATGAAGATGATGTACTTGTTGGATTAATCAACTTATTTAATATAGATTTTATTAAGAACACTGGTGAGTATGGCTATTTCATTAGTAGTAAGCATACAAGAAAATCATATATGATTAGAAGTATTAAACTATTAAGTAATTACTTATTAGAAAACACTAAATTAGAAGCTATAAATGTCTATGTAGACACATCAAATAATGCTTCATTGGCATTAGCAAAAAAGCTCAATTTAAAAGAGATAAACCGTGGAGTTGAAGAAGACCAAAGTTCACGTTCAATTGAGATGATTCAGTTCGTAATTACAGAAAAATTATAAAAACGAAGACATAAGAACGATCTTATGTCTTTATTTGTTTTATTACCTAAAAATTGGTATATTATATATGATAGATTGGAGATGGATTATGAATATTAAGAAATTAGAAGAACATGCATTAAATGTTAGAAAAAGCATAGTTTCTATGGTTTATGAGGCAGGGTCTGGTCATATTGGTGGATCACTTTCTGCGGCGGACATAGTTACTTATTTATACTTTGATGCTATGGATATTAACGCGGATAACGTTAATAGTAATAAAAGAGATAGATTTGTTTTATCTAAAGGCCACGCATCACCGTTACTTTATGGAATTTTAATGGAAAAAGGATTTTTAGATAAATCACTTATTCCAACATTTCGTCAAGTAGATTCAAAATTAGAAGGTCACCCTTGTAGAAATAGTGTAGAAGGTGTAGATATTTCTACCGGATCACTAGGACAAGGTATCTCAGCTGCAGTTGGTATGGCGATGTCAAACAAACTAGTAGATGATAATGATTATAAAGTATTCGCTCTTCTTGGAGATGGGGAATCACAAGAAGGACAAGTGTGGGAAGCGGCGATGGCTGCAGCGCACTACAAACTTGATAACCTATGTGTTTTCTTAGACTTTAATGGTCTTCAAATTGATGGAAGTATCTATGATGTAATGAATCCAACACCACTAGATAAAAAATTTGAAGCATTTGGTTGGAACGTTATTAAGATTGATGGTCATAACTATGAAGAAATAGATGAGGCTGTACAAGAAGCTAACAAAGTAAAAGGTCAACCAACACTTATATTAGCAACGACAATTAAAGGAAAAGGCGTTAGTTTCATGGAAAATGAAGCTGGATGGCACGGAGTTGCACCAAGCGCTGAACAGTATGAAGTAGCAATGAAAGAGTTAGGTGAAGCTTAATGAGTAAAGTAGCAACAAGAGAAGCATATGGTAAAGCTTTAGCTAAATTAGTAGTCGAAAGAGATGACATCGTTGTTTTAGATGCTGACTTATCAGGATCAACAAAAACAGCAGATGCTAAAAAAGTTAGACCAGACAGACACTTTAATATGGGGATTGCAGAAGGAAATATGATGTCAACAGCAGCAGGCTTTGCAGCAAGTGACAAAGTTGTATTTGCTAGTACTTTCGCTATGTTTGCAGCTGGTAGAGCATTTGAACAAATCAGAAACTCAATTGCATATCCAAATATGAACGTAAAAATCTGTGCAACACATGCTGGTATTTCACTAGGTGAAGATGGAGCATCTCACCAATCAGTTGAAGATATCGCACTAATGCGCGCAGTACCTAATATGACAGTAATCTCACCTGCAGATGGTGTAGAGACAGAAGCAGCAATTAGAGCTGTTGCTGACTATGTAGGACCGGTTTATGTAAGACTTGGAAGATTAGGTGTTGAAACATTTAATGATCCAGAAAATTATAAATTTGAAATTGGAAAAGGTATTAAACTATCTGAAGGTAAGGATATTGCAATTATTGCGACAGGACTAATGGTTCAAGAAGCATTAAAAGCTAAAAAATTATTAAAAGATCATGGATTAAACCCAACAATAATTAACTTACATACAATTAAACCAATTGATAGAGAATTAATTATTGAAACTGCTGAAACACACAATCTAATCGTAACTGCAGAAGAACATAACGTTATTGGTGGATTAGGATCTGCTGTAGCTGAAGTATTATCAACTACAAAACCAACAAAGATGGTAATGGTTGGTGTTGAAGATACATTTGGTGAAAGTGGAAAACCACAAGATTTATTAGTTAAATACGGTATGACGGCAGAAAACATTGCTAAGCATGTTTTAGACGCATTAAAGTCAAAATAAAAATTTAAGTTGAGGAAACTCAACTTATACGCACCTATGGCGGAATTGGTAGACGCGCACGCTTGAGGGGCGTGTGATTTATATCATGTGAGTTCAAGTCTCACTAGGTGCACCAAATAAACATTAAAAATAAGGGGACCAATATTGAAAATAATAACAACAATAAAATTAATTACGTATTCTTAGCAGTTGCATTTTTAGCGGCCTTAGAATTTATATTCATAAGAGGGATGTTCACTTGGCTAATTTCAATGGTAGCTGTGGGTGTTGTAGGAATTTTAAATATTCTAATTAATTTTAAAAATAAAGATTACATAAGTACACTATTTACACTACTAAGTATAATTACAATTAGTATGGCATATTATAGTCATCTATAAGTATAGAATTGTTAATGTAATAATATTAGTCGTTATTTAGTAGAAAATAGAAGTATTTGTGAAAATGCTTGCAATAGTTGAATATTGCTTTGCAAATATTAGAAAATATAGTAAAATGGCTATGTAGAATAATAGAGGAGGAAGAAATAATATGGCATTAATTTCAGCAAAAGGGATTTTAGATACAGCACGTGATGGACACTACGCTGTACCAGCAATTAACATCAATAACTTAGAGTGGACTAAAGCGGTATTAACGACAGCTCAAGAAGAAAACTCACCAATTTTATTAGGTGTTTCAGAAGGTGCTGCTAAATACATGGGTGGTTTCAAAACTATCGTTGGAATGGTTAACGGGATGATGGAAGAATTAAACATCACTGTTCCAGTAGCATTACACTTAGACCACGGAAGTTTCGATGGAGCTAAAGAAGCAATCGCAGCTGGATTCACATCAGTTATGTATGATGGATCACACTTACCATTTGAAGAAAACTTAGCACAAACTAAAGAGATCGTTGAATTAGCTCACAAAGTTGGTGTTTCAGTAGAAGCAGAAGTTGGATCAATTGGTGGAGAAGAAGATGGTATCGTTGGTACTGGAGAACTAGCGGACATCCAAGAATGTGTTGATATCACTGCAACAGGAATTGACTTCTTAGCAGCAGGAATCGGAAACATTCACGGACAATACCCTGCAAACTGGGCTGGATTAAGTTTCGAAACATTACAAGAAATCAAAGCAGCTACAGGAAATATTCCATTAGTATTACACGGTGGTACAGGAATTCCAATCGAACAAATTCAAAAAGCAATTGACTTAGGAGTAGCGAAAATTAACGTTAACACTGAGTTACAATTAGAATTTGCTGCAGCAACTCGTAAATTCATTGAAGAAGGAAAAGATTTAGAAGGTAAAAACTATGACCCTCGTAAATTATTAAACCCTGGATATGAAGCAATGAAAGTTGCAGTAAAAGAAAAAATGGAAATGTTTGGTTCAGTTAATAAAGCTTAATCATACTTTAAACATATTATTACTTAAGAGACTCTATCTAAGATAGAGTTTCTTTTTTAAAAAGCCGCAGTGGCTTAGGGGTATAGCGCATCCATGGTAAGGATGAGACCGTGAGTTCAATTCTCACCTGCGGCACCATATTAAACATTTTGACTGTAGTATAATCTACAGTTTTTTTGTTGTAAACAAAGTATAAATTTCTAATTATCTTTTTATATTTTCTTAAATGCTCGTAA
>CAYTTS010000036.1:0-12734 GCA_964440875.1 uncultured Erysipelothrix sp.
TAATTTTATTGAATCGACGTTTCCTATTTAGTTTTCAAAGAACAATTTCTTGTTTGCACCTCTTAGTGGTGCCTAATTAGTATAACATATGTAAGCGGTTTGTCAAGTGTATTAATCACTTATTCGTCCGTTTGTGAATGTTTAACTAATTACTCCAATTTGATATACGTCTTTGGATGACGTTCATAAATATTACCATGTTTATTTGATTAAGTCAAGTCTTTCTAGAAAATCTTTAATCTTTTTTTGAAGAGATTTGCTCTTCCCTAACACAGCTTGTCTATCTTATATAATTCAAATGCATAAGTCAAGTAAAAACACTGTTTTCTACATATTTTTTAAATATTGTTGAAACAGTGCTGAATTTTCTTCTTTATTGAATGGTGTTTTGTTGTTTTTAAAGAGATCTACTATCATATCTATCTCATCTCTTAAGCGTTTTTCTAAAACTTTAGGGTAATTAAATTTCTCTTTATTAACCTTAAACTCTTTTTCATCTAATATTTGATAGCTACCATTAGGGTGAAATTTAACATCTAAGTCATAATCGATGTTTTTTATCGCTTCCCCATCATACAAACTTGGTGATGCTAGATTACAATAGTAGTAAATACCATCTTCTCTAAGCATCGCAATAACATTATAATAAGCATTCTTATATAAATAATATATAGCTGGCTCTCTGGCAATCCAAGTTCTTTTGTTTGCCTCAATTATTTGAGTACGTTTATTTATTGAAACAAACTTATCTTCATCCTCACTAATCAAATTAACCTTTGACCAAGTTCGATGCAAACTTCCATCATGTTTATAACTTTGTATGTAATACTTACTCATTTGTATCAATCATTTGTATAAACTTTTCAGCATCCGCATGATTATCCTTGTGATATGTTATTTGAATGTTAATAAGTTTATTCTCACTAACAGTAACTAAAACCATTTGAGTTTGATCAAAGTCTAACTCTAAAACATATCTTACATAGTCTAAACCATTTATGTTAACTTCATCTTCATTAATTTTATATTTAATACCTTGTTCCGATAAGAAGTCCACATATGAGTTGGCTTCTTGAATCGCATTCTTTTCATTATCACTTGAATCGACATAAGCAACTACTGACGTTTGATTTACATTACTAATATCCATTACTTTATTATGGAATTTAGCCGCCTCTTTATTATTACTGTTTGCTTGTTGACTCTCGTTGTGAATTTTTAACTCTTCTGCATTTAAAAATGAGAAATCATCATCAATTAAAAAATCTAAGTTAAAATCCTTATTTACATATTTTCTATCTTTATAATTACCTAATCCATAAACATCTTTACTACCACATGCCGTTAATAGTAATACTGCCGCTAATACAATTAATATTTTTTTCATCTTCTAATCATCCTTCTATAACTTCTAATGTTAAATCTACATAATCTCTAATGTCAACTCCTAAGTATGAGCGATCATTATAATCAGTATAATAAAATAACTCTTTATATTTCTTCATTGAAAATAAACTCTTAACTATATCTTGATCATATTTTTTTCTAAGATAACTTTTAACACTCTTGTTAACTACGCCACGATCAACATATACATAAGTTTTATCACTTATTTCAAAACAGTGTTCATTCAATAAAAAATCCTTAATGTTGTGTTCGACTAATATCGCCTTTGCCCTTAATTCATACAATCGCGCAAAAGGGGACTGAACACCATTTGGAAAATCAAAACTTTGGGCATTAACAATTAAATCTGCATACTTACCTATTGCAATATAAGGAAAGAAACTACTATCTGATACTTTTGCCCCTTTAACATTAATAAACATTTCAGCAAGTTTACTGCTTGAATAAAGTCCTTGGGTTCTATCATTGTAGGGTATAACATAATCATATAAATCTTCATTAATATTTAAATCATGATTAAAGCCTGCCAAGCTTAAGACCAAGGTACCTTCTTTGCCAATATACTCTAACAAGCTACTTACTAAATATCTTGTGTATATAGGATTAAAAAAATTAGGTGACACTTGCGCCTCAACATAAACAATATCTCCATATTCAATATTAAGATTTTTCATCATCAATTTGAAATCTGCTTTCGATATCTTGCTTAAGCTCATTGTATCACCTAACCTTTATTTTATTTTACTATTTCAAATCTTTCTAAGAAAGCTTGTAAGTCTGAATATTTAAGTATTGAAACTTTCTTATCCACAACGACCCCATCTTTAATAACTAATACTGTTGGTGTTGCCGTAACTGTTCCAATTACTTCTTCTAATTTTTCAAAATTATCAGTACCTGCTTCTTTAGTTAGTTCAATTGAATATAATACTTCTGGATAGTCTGTTGCAACTTCTTCAAATGTTGGAGCAAATTGTTGACATGCTGAACAATCTTTTGATCCAACATAGAAAATAAATGAATCTTTATTATCAATCTTTGCTAATGCATCTTCTGAAGTAATCAATGTTGATGACTTCGCTCCGCTACAACCTACTAAAACTAACATAAATACTACTAAAACTGTTATTGCTTTTTTCACATAAACTCCTTTTACTTATTGTGAGCACTTTTACTTGCAGCACTTGCTGCTATTGCTCCAATAATATCATCTAAATATGTATTACATGAACCATTTAAATTTTCATTCAGAATGCCAATAATTCCAGGCTTCACTCTATCGATATAACCGAAGTTAGTTAAAGCAATTGACCCATATAAATTACATATACCATAAGCCAGTACTTCATCTACTCCATATAATGATTCATCACTTACAATTATTTCTTGTAAAATCTTATCTTCAAGTAAACCCTTCTCAGCCATTACATCCAGAGCTACCCCTGTTCTTAAGGCATGTTGAACTTCACGTTTACTTAAAATTTCCATAATATGTTTTGAAACTAGTTCTCGATCAACTTCAATATCACTATTAAATCCTTTTTCAAGGTATTCAACACAATCAACAATATCACCTAGTGTAACCGAACGTCTATTTAGTATTTGCATCATCTCTTTAGCCATACTAACACCTACTTCCTTAAACAATTATAGCACAATTTTTTATTCTTGTTCTTTAGCAAATGCTCTTTTTAATACTTTAGAAATTTCAACTATTGGGATAACTGATATAGCTAATCCAATCGCAATTAACTCATTTGTAAGACTTAAGTTTGTTAGTGAGAAAATGTCTGCTAAGAATGGAACATAAATTAATAATACTTGTAATCCTAAACCAATAATAAAGGCACCATTTAACCATTTGTTATCAAAGATATCTTTATTAAAGATTGATTTATCTGATTTCAGGTTATAAGCATGGAATAGTTCCGCTACTGCTAATGTACTAAACGCCATTGTCATACCTGTTGAGTGGTCTGTTTGTTGTCCGATAACATATGAAACTAATGTTAAAATACCAACCATAAACCCTTGCCAGATTATTGTGAATGTTAAACCATGTGCAAATAGACTTTCATCTTTAGGTCTTGGTTTCTCTAACATTACTTCTGGATGTACTTTTTCCATACCTAACGCAAATGCAGGTAGTGAATCCGTAATTAAGTTAACCCATAATAAGTGAATTGGTAATAGTGGAACACCAAAGCTTAGAGTTGGTGATAAGAAATCTATTAAACTTGCAAAGAAGATTGCAACGATTTCACCAATGTTACTTGATAATAGGAAGTGAACATCTTTTTTAATATTATTGTAAATTCCACGACCCTCTTCAATTGAGTAAATAATCGTCGCAAAGTTGTCATCAGTTAAAATCATTTCTGCCGCACCTTTTGCAACGTCTGTACCTGTAATACCCATCGCACAACCAATGTCCGCTGCTTTAAGTGCTGGCGAGTCATTTACTCCATCTCCAGTCATTGCAACAACATGCTTATTCTCTTGCCATGCACGAACTATACGTACTTTTTGTTCAGGAGCAACACGAGCGTATACTGAATATTGATCTACAGTCTTAACTAGTTCCTCATCTGAGATTTTTGCTAATTCAGGTCCTGTAATTGAAAGGTCACCTTCCATTAAAATACCTAAGTCTTCAGCAATAGCATTCGCTGTAACAATATGGTCACCAGTAATCATAATTGTTCTAACACCAGCACCCTTAGCTAATTTAATTGCTTCTTTAACTTCTGGACGTGGTGGATCAATCATACCTACTAAACCAACAAAGTTTAGATCTTTTTCTAATTCATCACTACTAATGTTTTCAGGTAGTGTGTCATATTCTTTATATGCTACCGCTAAAACACGTAGTGCATCACTAGCCATATCATTATTTACATCATGATAAACTTCATCTTTATTAAGTGATCTGTTAATAACAACATCAGGAGCACCTTTAGTAATTGTAATAAATTTACCTTGATACTCATAAACTACTGTCATCATTTTTCTTGTTGAATCAAATGATAATTCATCAATGTATTTATATTCTTTTAATAAATCTTCTTTTGTTTGATTAAACTCTAGTGAAGCAACTACTAGTGCTGTCTCCGTTGGATCTCCCATTGGAACTCTGACACCATCTTCAACTCTTACTTCAGCATCACTACTTAAAGTAAATAAGTCTAACATTTCTTTTACTTCTTTATTATCTAATGCAGACATTAAATCAGTAACTTCTTGATTTGCTACATAAGCTTTTGTAACTGTCATTACGTTTTGTGTTAATGTACCTGTTTTATCACTACATACAATTGAAGCACTACCTAAAGTTTCAACTGCCGGTAATCTTCTAATAATCGCATTGTGGCGTGACATATTTGTAACACCAATTGATAGTACTACTGTAACTACTGTCGGAAGTCCTTCAGGAATTGCCGCTACCGCTAAGGCTACCGCAGTCTTAAATGCTCCAACAATATCACCTGTACTTGCGATTTCTAAAGCAAATACCGCAACTACTACAACTAATGATAAGATTGATACTAATTTACCAACTTGTGCTAGACGAGTTTGAAGTGGCGTAGGCTCAACTTCTGTTGTAACTAACATATCTGCAATCTTACCAACTTCAGTATCCATACCAATACCTACTACAATACCTAGACCTCTACCATAAGTAACAAGTGATGATGAGAAAGCCATGTTTTTTCTATCTCCTAATGCAACATCTTCATTTTCAATTACATCAGAGTTTTTTCTTACTGGTGTACTTTCTCCAGTTAAGGCACTTTCATCAATACTTAAGTTATATGCTTCCAGTATTCTTACATCCGCACTAACAAAGTCTCCGGCTTCTAAATATACGATATCGCCAATAACTACTTCGCGACCTGGGATATTTATTTTACGGTTATTTCTTAATACCGTCGCCATTGGCGCACTCATCTTTTTAAGTGCTTCAAGTGACTCTTCCGCTTTACTCTCTTGTGTTAGCCCAATAATAGCATTAAATACTACTACAACCATTATAATTAGCGAGTCCATCCATTCACTTGGATCAACCGCCATTGAAACAACTGCAGCAATAATTAACATAATAATCATTGCATCTTTAAATTGGTTTAAAAATCTAACCAGTAAAGAATCTTTTTTAGCTTCCGCTAATTCGTTGTAGCCATACTCACTACGTGAAGCTTCTACTTGAGCATCACTTAGACCTACTTCAGTATTAGACTTATATCTTTCTACTACAACATCTTTTTCTTCATTAAATATCATATTTTCCTCCTATTAAAAAAGACCTGTCCCTAAAAACAAGGACAAAGGTCTGGCTAATCAAACTAATGACATAATATCCGGTTATATGATAACGTGTTGACGAATATTAATCGAGATTACACTTTCGCAAGCTACTCCCCTTTGAACTAATATTCTACCAATCTTACTATTGTATGTCAATTATAAAGTCCTTATTAGAGTATTTCAATACTATCCGAATTTACCTTAATATTACTATTATAAAACGCTTTTAATAAGTTAAACATATGCTCTGCGTCCTTGCTTCCACCAAGCTCCATACTTGAGTGCATCGCTAATTGTGGAAGGCCGATATCTACTGACATTATACTAATCTGTGTACCACTAATTGCTCCTAGTGTAGAGCCACCTGGTGCATCAGCTCTATTAACGAATGTTTGAATCTCTGCTCCACTTACTTTTGATAGTTCCATTAATAAGGCAGCACTTAATGCATCTGTTGTATATTTTTGATTTGCACTATATTTAACAACTACACCACCATTTAATTCTACTCGATGATTCTCATCATTAGCACTACTATAGTTTGGATGGTTGGCATGTGCATTATCTGCAGATACAATAAATGAATTTGCGATACTGATTAAATGCTCTTCACTACTTTGTTCCATTGCGAAACTAATTCTATTTAAAATATCTTTTAAAATTGTTGCTTGCGCACCTTGCTTTGTCATTGATCCAACTTCTTCATTATCAAAGCTTGCGTAAACATTAACAGCCTCATTATTAACACTATTCATAAATGACTCAAAACTTACATAAGCACTTTGTAGGTTATCAATATGATTTGATGCAAAGAATTCTTGATTTACACCTACATAGGCAGCTTTCTCAATTGGTTTAAAGACTAAATCGTAATCATATACATCATCAACTTTTACATCTAAACTGCTTGCTAAATATGCTTTAAAATCAAAATCTTCAGCTTGACCTAATAGTGGTCGCATTTGTGTATGACGGTTAAACTTAGTTTCATTATTTACTGCCCTATTCATATGAATAGCTAGTGATGGAATAATTCCAACAGCTCCATTTGAGTTAAATAACTTTGTAGTAAGTTTGCTACCTTCTTTAACAATTACTCTTCCTGATAACTTTAAAGGTCTATCTAACCAAGTATAATCAATTAGTCCACCGTACGCTTCCGCATTAACGATTATATAATTATTTTCAATCTTAACTGCATTAGGCTTTACCTTAAATGTTGGTGCATCAGTATGTGATGCGACAATTTTATATGGAAATGTTTTTTTATATCCATTAAGATCAAAAGCAAAAACTGATGAGTTATTTACTAAAACATAGTACTTACTCTTGTCATCTAATTTCCACACTTCATTCATATTTAATTTTTTAAATCCCGCCTCATCCATTATCTCTGCCATATTGTTGACAGCATGGAAGTTTGAGTGGGCTTCATCTAAAAAACTCATTAACTTATTATTTAAATTCATTGAATCACTCTCCAGTATAAATAGTATAACACGTAATAAAAAAGAGACCAAATGGTCTCTTGATTAATATAGTCTTATTTTAATTCAGTTAGGTTAGCTTCTGCATTTTTAACTGCTGCTTGTGCAGAGTCAATTGACATAGTTACTGTTGTATCAACATCTTCGTTTGATGCTCCAGTAAAGTCAGCAACTGTTTTTCCTACTAGGAAGTCCATGATTGCGTTGTTTTGTTCAAACCACTCAATACCGTTTCCTTGTGGGAAGTTAGCCATTCCGTATTCTTCTTTTAATTCACCTTTAGTTTTTCCGATTGATTTAGCAACTAAAGCTCCGTCAACAACTTCAACTTTTTCTTGAGCGTTGTCTAATAATGCTTTAACGATTTTTCCATCAGCATCTACAGCTAATAAAGCGTAGTCAACAGTTGACTCAACACCTTCAGCACTTAACTCTAAACCTAATCCAACTTTAGCAACACCTTCAACTTCAACTGCGTTGTCGATTGCTTTTAATACTGTTTCTTCAAATTGTCCAACATAGATTGTTGCAGCTGATTTAACTTCTTCACCTGCGAAGTATGCTGTAACTTCTTCTTTAGTTTTTCCAATTAATGCTTCTTCTAATGCTTTAATTTGTTCAAACCATTCAGCTCCACCAGTTTGTTCAGCCATTCCGTAATCAGCTCCTAGATTCTTTTTAGTATCTACTTGATTAATTACAGCTTCTTCACCTTCTAATTTAGCTTTTTGTTCTGACTCATCAATTGAAACATATGATACTTTGTCATCACTTAATGCAATACCAACTACAACAGTATTGAATTTAGCTTCTCCGTTATCATCTACGTTAACAACTTGAGTACTTCCAACTCCAACTTTAACTTTAGCGTCTGCAGAAGATCCATTTCCTCCACATGCTACAAGTAAGCTCATAGCTAGTAAACTAGCAACTACAAATTTTCCTAATTTTTTCATATTCATTTCCTCCTATGTCAATAAATTGTATACCCTTTTTTACACTTTGTCAAAACTTTCATTAATTTCACAAATGATATTTTTTTCACAAGTGTTAGGACAATTTATATATTATTTAGACTTTATAATATTAATATATAATTAAATATTTATCAAATGAAATGATTATAAAAACATAAAAAAAGAAGACCGGAGTCTTCTCTTATATTTACAACCTATTATTGTAAGTCTTTTAAGTTTGCTTCTGCATTTTTTAATGCTGTTTGGTAAGCACCAATTTGCATTGTAACGCTTGTATTAATGTCATCAACTTTAGAAGCATCTTGATCAAATGCAGCAAATTCAGCAACTGTCATTCCTTCTAAGATTTCCATAATTGAGTTATTTTGTTCAAACCATTCTTTTTCGATTGGTGAAGCAACAATCATTTTATATTCTTCTTTTAATTCACCTTTAGTTTTTCCAATATTTACTAGTTCAATTTTTCCATCAACTAGTTTAGCTTTTTCTTGTGCGTTATCTAATAAAGCTTTAACGATTTTTCCATCAGCATCTACAGCGATCATTGCGTAGTCTAATGTTGTTTCAGGTGCAACACCTTCATTTCCGTCTCTGTCTTTTTTAATAGTTACTGTTGGTTCATATCCTAAACCTACTTTAGCAACTCCACTTACTTCGATTGTTTGATCTAAAGCTTTTAATACTGTTGCAGCAATGTGGTCTAATTCCATAGTTGAAGCAGTTACTACTTCTTCACCTTCGAAGTAAGCTTTTACTTCATCTTTAGTTTTTCCAATTAATGCAGCTTCAATAGCTTCAATTTGTTCATACCATTCTTTTCCAAGACCAGCAGCTTTACTTGCTTCTAACATTCCGTAAGCTTCTTTTTTAACACCTTTAGTATCTTGTGTTTCTCCTTCGAAGATTCCCGCATCTCTTACGTAAGCAAATTGTTGTGATTCATCGATTTTAATATATGAAACTTTTCCATCTTTAAGTGCAACTCCAGCTACTACTACTGTAAATTCAACACCAGCATCTTCAGTTGCTCTATCTTTTGAATCTTTTACCTCTTGTGTACTTGCAACTCCCATTTCGATATTTCCGCCACTCTTACCGCCGCCGCAAGCAACAAGTAAGCTCATAGCTAGAATACTAACTAATAATACTTTTCCTATTTTTTTCATATTCATTTCCTCCTGTGTATGGATAAATTATAATTCATCGTGAAATAAAAAGCAAGTACTTTGTGAATTATTTGATAAGAATTATCTACTTTGACAAATGTAAGCGTTTTTGCTACATGTAAACATAAAAAAAGAAGACATAAAGTCTTCTTTAATAGTTATTTAAGATTCTAATTATAGAATTTCAGTAACGTTACCAGCACCAACTGTACGTCCACCTTCTCTAATTGAGAAACGTGTACCTTTTTCAACAGCGATTGGGTAAATTAAGTCTACTGTCATTTCTACGTCATCACCAGGCATAACCATTTGTACCCCTTCAGGTAAGTTGATTACTCCAGTAACGTCTGTAGTATGGAAGTAGAATTGAGGACGGTAGTTGTCTACGAATGGCGTATGACGTCCACCTTCTTCTTTACTTAAGATATATACTTGTGCTTTGAATTGTTTGTGAGGTTGAACTGTTCCTGGTTTACATAGAACTTGTCCACGTTCGATTTCTTCACGGTTAACACCACGAAGTAATGCTCCAACGTTATCTCCCGCTTGTGCGTAGTCTAACATTTTACGGAACATTTCAATTCCTGTAACAGTTGTTTTCTTAGTATCTTTGATACCAACGATTTCAACTTCTTCTCCAACTCTTAATTCTCCACGGTCAACACGTCCAGTAGCAACTGTTCCACGTCCTGTGATTGTGAATACGTCTTCTACAGACATTAAGAATGGTTTGTCAGTTTCACGAACTGGATCTGGTACGTAAGTATCAACAGCTTCCATTAATTCTAAGATAGCTTTTTGGTACTCTGCGTCACCTTCTAATGCTTTTAAAGCAGATCCACGGATAACTGGTGCGTTATCTCCGTCAAATCCTTGATCTGACAGTTTGTCTCTAACTTCCATTTCAACTAAGTCGATTAACTCTTCGTCATCAACCATGTCTACTTTGTTAATGAATACAATAATGTGTTCAATTCCAACTTGTTTAGCAAGTAGGATATGCTCAGTAGTTTGAGGCATAGGACCATCTGTAGCTGATACTACTAAGATTGCTCCGTCCATTTGTGCAGCACCTGTAATCATGTTTTTTACGTAGTCCGCGTGACCTGGGCAGTCAACGTGTGCGTAGTGACGTGATTCTGTTTCGTATTCAACGTGTGATGCAGCGATCGTGATTCCACGTTCTTTCTCTTCTGGTGCCCCGTCGATTTCGTCGTAAGCTTGAGCTTTTGCTCCCCCAGTTAAAGCAAGAGTATTAGTAATTGCAGCAGTTAATGTAGTTTTACCGTGGTCAACGTGACCAATTGTTCCAACGTTAACATGCGTTTTACTTCTATCAAATTTTTCTTTTGCCATTTTGCAAACCTCCTATATATTTATATATTTACTTCATTCCTATTTTAAGACATTTACACTATTAAATCAATAGTATTAGTCTTCTCCGAACTTTTTAGCAAGTTCAGCAGCAATACTCTTAGGTACTTCTGAGTATTGTTTGAATTGCATGGTATAGTTTCCACGTCCTTGAGTGAATGATCTCAGGTCCGTTGCATAACCAAACATTTCTGATAATGGGATTAAAGCCTCAACCGCAACAGCGTTTCCACGCTCTTCTTGGTCAACAATTTGACCTCTACGTGATGATACGTCACCCATAACGCTACCTAAGTATTCGCTTGGAGCAACAACTTCAACTTCCATCATTGGCTCTAATAATGCTGGAGCACATTTCTTAGCTGCATTTTTAACAGCCATACCCGCAGCAACTTTAAATGCCATTTCGTTAGAGTCAACATCATGTGATGAACCATCAAATAATGTAGCTTTAACATCAATTACTGGATATCCAGCAATCATACCGTTATTAAGAGCTGCCTCGACACCTTCTCCAACAGATTTAATATATTCTCTTGGAACAGTACCACCAACAACTTTGTCAATGAACTCGAAACCTTTTCCAGTTTCGTTTGGTTCAAAGTGAATCCAAACGTGACCGTATTGTCCACGTCCACCAGACTGTCTAACAAATTTACCTTCAACATCGCTTGCTTCCTTGATTGTTTCACGGTAAGCAACTTGTGGTGCACCAATATTCGCTTCTACTTTGAATTCACGTTTTAGACGGTCAACGATTACGTCAAGGTGTAATTCACCCATTCCCGCAATAATTGTTTGTCCTGTTTCTTCATCTGTATAAGCTCTGAATGTTGGATCTTCTTCAGCTAATTTACCTAAAGCAGCACCCATTTTGTTTTGGTCATTTTTAGTTTTTGGTTCGATTGCTAATTCAATAACTGGTTCAGGGAATTCCATTGATTCAAGAATAATTGGATTATCCATGTCACATAGTGTATCTCCTGTAGCAGTGTTTTTGAATCCAACTGCAGCTGCAATCATACCTGTGTATACTTCTTTTATTTCAGATCTGTCATTTGCGTGCATTAACATAATACGTCCGAAACGTTCACGATCATCTTTAGTTGCGTTTAATACGAATGAACCTGATTCAGCTCTTCCTGAGTAAACTCTGAAGTATGTTAGTCTTCCCACGAATGGGTCAGTAACAACTTTGAAAGCTAATGCTGAGAATGGTGCATCATCACTTGCTTGACGCTCATCTTCTTCACCATTTGGTTTCGTACCTTTAATTGATTCAACATCTAAAGGACTTGGTAAGTAGTCGATAACTGCATCGATCATAGGTACAACACCTTTGTTCTTGTATGCAGCTCCACACATTACTGGGAAGAATTCTCCTGTTAAAACCCCAAGTCTAATAGCTTGTTTGATTTCTTCAATAGTAGCTTCTTCGCCCTCTAAAATTTTCATCATTAAATCTTCATCATATTCAGCAACAGCTTCGATTAACTCTTCACGGTATTTTTCAACATCCGCTTTGTACTCTTCAGGAATTTCATCTGTAACAACATCTGAATCTCCTAATTCAATAGCGAAAGTATGTACTTTTCTTTCTACTAAATCAATAAGTCCTGTAAAGTTATCTTCAACTCCTATTGGTAGTTGAATTGGGTTAGCTTTAGCTCCTAAACGATCATGGATCGTTTTGATAGACATGTAGAAGTCCGCTCCTGTAGCATCCATTTTGTTAATGAATACAACACGAGGAACACCGTATGTCGTAGCTTGACGCCAAACTGTTTCTGTTTGTGGTTCAACACCTGATTTAGCATCAAGTACTGTAACCGCACCATCTAAAACTCTTAGTGATCTCTCAACTTCAACTGTGAAGTCAACGTGACCTGGTGTGTCAATAATATTTACTGTATGACCTTTCCACTCTGCTGTAGTTGCAGCACTCGCAATCGTGATTCCACGCTCTTGCTCTTGCTCCATCCAGTCCATAGTGGCAGTCCCATCGTGAGTCTCACCAA
>CAYTTS010000037.1:0-12038 GCA_964440875.1 uncultured Erysipelothrix sp.
TATAAAACATAAGAACTTGCGACTGTGGTTAGCATAGGGTATAATTATTGAGTATGTAATAATAAACTTGTCGAATAGCTCAAAATTATTCGATTTTTTATGAGATGAAGGCTGAATAACATATTTATACGATTATTGATGTCTATAATGTACATACGGTTAGTAGGATAAGACTACTGCGTGGAGGTAAAGATGAAGGAAAAATCAAAAAATAAAATCTTCTTTCCAAACTTAATATTATTAGCACTTGGATTATTAGTAATTGTTTATAGTGTCTTTAATATCGTTAGTTTAGGGTTAATAAAGAAACAACCAACTGCTGTTTTAAATAGTTTATCGAATGAATACTATGTTGTTGGGAAAGATCCAACTGCCCTACAGAAGGATACTTTTAATTTATTAACAGAAGAACTTGGAAATACGAGTCGTGATTATGAGAAAATTACTGATCTAGTAGCTCAATCATTTGTAATTGATTTCTTTAACTGGAGTAATAAGGATGCATCATTTGATGTTGGAGGACTTCAGTATGTTTATAATCCTAAAGTCTTTAATAGTATTGCGCATTTTGAATATTATCAAAAAGTAGATATGTTTAACTCAACTTATGGTAAAAATAATTTGCCGCAAGTTACAGATGTTAAAAGTAAAATAAGTAAAACTACCGATTATATTATTGATGATAAAGTTTTTAGTGCATATAAAGCTGATATGTCATGGGATTATGCAAAATCTAGTAAACTTGATGTTTCAGAGTTTGTAAATGAATGTGAACTTACACTAATTAATGATGATGGTATGATAAAAATTGTAGAAGTTAAAATGAAAGATGAAAATAGTTCTGAGGTAGATGGCGATGAATAAAAATAATAGTAAATATTGTTGGTTAAATACCGTTTTAGTAACTGTAGTTATTGCAATTCTTATTTATATATTAAAAACAGTTAATACCTATGGAAAACTTTCAAAAAATATCTTTATTGCGGTTAATGTTATTTTCTTATTATTAACATTACTATTATTAGTTTTAACTGTTAAGGCAAACTTTTCTAAAAAACGTGGATTCAAAAGATTCTTTACGGGAGTGTTAGTATTATCACTATTAGGTAGTGGTTATTTATTCTACTTAGTGACAGTTGTTAACTCAACAGTAAAAGAAGTTGTAACACAGGAGAGTTTAATTGAGTATTCGGCATCATTTGTTGTGAGAAAATCAACATATTCTGATGTGGAGGATCTTAAAGATAAAACAGTCGGTATGATTGAAAGTAAAGAGTTTATTGAAGGTCATGTACTTCCAATAGCTGAACTTGAAAAACTAGAGTATGAAAATGTTAAAGTTAAAAACTATACATCATATCCATTATTAATAAATGCTTTAATTAAAAAAGAGGTTGATTTTATATCATTACCTAAAGATTATGAAAGTTTATTTTTAACGGATGATACAGTATCAGAGTTAATTCCTCAAATAGAGGCAATTCATACTTTCTCAGGAAAATATGATAATCCTTCAATTATGAGTGGAAGTGGAATAAACGTTACAGAAGTTCCGTTTACAATGCTGATAATGGGGAATGATGGCGGTAGAACAGACTCACTTATGTTAGCGAGTGTAAATCCTGTGTCTATGCAGATAACACTAACTAGTATTGCGCGTGATAGTTATGTACCAATTGCTTGCTATCCAAATCAAAATAGAGATAAAATAAATCATGCTAGAAATATTAGTCGTGATTGTACAATAAAAACAGTTGAAAACTTATTAGATGTTTCAGTTGATTTCTTCGTGGAAATTAGTTTCCAAGGATTAGTTGACTTAGTTGACGCATTAGGAACAATTCCAATAAATTCACCAGCTTCATTCAATGGTAATATAGTACGTGATGGAGAAGTTGTTGGAGGGGTACATATACCTGAAGGTTTAAGTGATTTAAATGGAGATCAAGTATTAGCCTTTGTTAGAGAACGCAAGAGTTTTGCAGGCGGAGATTTCCAAAGACAAGAAAACCAACAACAAGCAATATCATCATTAATTTCAACAATTGCTGAAACTAGAGATGTTAATACATTATTAAATATTGTAAAAGCAGCTGGTAAAAACCTAGATACAAACTTCTCTATAACACAACTTATTGATTTAATGAACCTAGCTTTAAATAGGATGGAAGCAACATTCTTAAACTCAAGTGATATCGTGACTATTTATGGTAGTAGAATAACAGGACACTCTGCGATGATTTACTCACCAGACTACGGATTTGATTTATACTACTATGTTCCATATAAAGGATCTATTATTGATGCTAGAAATTTAATCGCTATGAATATGCGCGAAGATGGTGTACTGGAAATACCTAAAGGATTCAATTACAGTGCTAAGGATGAATATACACCACCTACATTTACAAAAGATATTTATAACGAACGTGTTGATGAATCAATCTTCACAAATGCACCACAAAGACCTAGCGATGATGAGAATGAAGATAATGTAGTACTTGAAGAAATGAAGGGCTGGACTATTGAACGTGCTGAACAATACTTAAGTAACTTAGGTTTTGAGTTTACAATAAATGAAGTATTTGAAGAGGTTACAGAAGATCAAAATAAGATAGGTGTAACGCTTGTTGCAAGTAGTACGGCAGGTATTGAGATGAATGAAGAAAATAATGTCATTCGACTTAATGTAATTAAATATATTGCTGAAAAGACTGAGGAACCGGATTTATCAAACATCAGCATTGAAGAAAGCAAGTTAACTGACCAAACTCAAGCAAATGCCGAAGATTATTTAAACTCACTTGGCTTAAGTAAATATGGATATTCATATGTATTTAGCGGACCAATTGAAATGGCTACAGGAGATATGAGTCTTGATAATTCAGTTTTAATCGGAAAAACTGGTCCATTTACATTTAGTAAAGATAATCCAAAGTTAACCTTACAGTTAGTTAAATATGTATATGACCCATCACTTGATTAAAATATTGATGATGGAGATTAAATAATAGTTAAAAAGGAGAGTTAATTCTCCTTTTTACTTGCTTTAATACTGATATTTGCTAAAATATATAGGCATTTGGATAAGTGTCTGAGCGGTTGAAGGTGCTACCTTGGAAAGGTAGTGTACTATTTGGTACCGGGGGTTCAAATCCCTCCTTATCCGCCAATATTAAAAACAAACCCTGAAATGGGGTTTTTCTACGTTTAAATATATGAAGAAAGCTAATTGGTATAAGTGATTTATGCTATAATGGAGATGGTGATAAGATGAATGATATTAGAGTAATGTTTATGGGAACCCCGATATTTGCAAGGGAGATTTTACAACATTTAAATGACTTAAATTATAATGTGGTTGCAACTGTTAGTCAGCCAGATAGAAAAATTGGAAGAAAACGTGTTTTAACTATGACGCCAGTACATCAATTATCGAGTGACTTAGGAATTGATTGTATTCAACCAGAGAGAATAAAAGATAATTTGGAAGATGTGTTTGCTTATAAACCTGATATTATTATTACTTGTGCATACGGACAAATTGTTCCAAAAGAATTATTAGATTATCCAAGACTAGGTTGTTTTAATATCCATGCCTCACTCTTACCAAGATTAAGAGGAGGAGCTCCAATACATAAGGCGATTATGTATGGGGAGATGGAAACTGGTATTACAATAATGGAAATGTCAGAACGTATGGATGCTGGTAATATGATTTTAAAGAAATCATTAAAGTTAAATAATGAATATACAACTGAAACTTTAGAGAAAGATTTAATTGAAATTGCGAAAAAGGCTATTGAAGAATCACTTCCATCATTAATAGATCAATCATATGAAAGTGAAGTTCAAGATGAAGATCAAGTTACTTACGCATATAACATTTCCAAAGAAGAAGAGTATATTAGTTTTGATAGAAGTTATAATACTGTTTCATCACACATTAGATCACTAATTACACGTCCAACAGGATATGGTATCGTTGATGAGTTGAAAATCAAACTACACTCAATTAGTGAAAGTAGTATTGAACAAAAAGGTGCTAATGGTGAGATTGTTGGTTTAGTAGCTGATGGTTTAGGAGTTATCATCGATAATAGAATTATAATTATTAATGAACTGCAACCTGCTGGATCAAAAGTCTTAAAAGCTAGAGACTATTTAAATGGTGCTGGTAAAGATATGATAGGGAAAAGGTTTAAATAACATGGCGATATATATACGAAATGAATATGATGATCAGGATTACGGCTCAAGATTTGATGAAATCTTTGAGATAATTAAGAAGACTCTAAATAAGAATGAAGATTATGAGTTATCAGTTTCATTTGTAGATGATAATCATATAAAAAATATAAATAAAGATTATAGAAATTTAGATGAGAGCACTGATGTTATTAGCTTTGCGATTATGGATGATGATATTATTATTCATAATTTAGAAGATAACTTTGACTTAGGTGATATCTTTATTAGTATTGATACTGCTAAAGAACAGGCCAAATCATTAAATCAAAGTTTAGAGAAAGAAATAGAGTTTTTATTCACTCACGGAGTTTTACATCTGTTTGGCTATGATCATATTGAAAAAGAGGATGAAGATGAGATGTTTTCATTACAAAGAGAGATAATCTATGAAGTTAATAAAGAGACTAAATGATAAATTTTCTTGGGCTTTTTCGGGGTTAAAACATGCGATATCTGAAGATACTAGTGTTATAACTCAAATACTTTTAGCAGTAATTGCAATTAGCCTGAGTTTTTATTTAAAATTAGAAAAGATAGACTTCATAATAATTATAATTATGTGTGGTCTTGTTATTAGCGTAGAACTACTTAATAGTTCTATTGAAGAGTTATCAGACTATAAATGTGGTAATGAATATTCAAGTAAAATTAAGATTGTTAAAGATTTATCTGCATCAGCAGTACTTGTAATATCAATAACAGCGTTAATAGTAGGAATAATGATATTTAAATCGTATATTTTTTAGGAGGTAATTATGGAAAATAAAATTATTTTAGAAAAAGCATTTGCGGCGATGGATAATGCCTATGCACCATACTCGAATTATCACGTTGGAGCTTGTGTTAAAACAATTGATAATAAATATTTTATCGGTGCCAATGTAGAGAATGCAGCATATAGTCCAACTATGTGTGGCGAAAGAAATGCAATATTTCAAGCGTACAGCCATGGTTATCGTAAAGATGATATTGAAAGTATTGCGATTGTTACCAGTGGTAAAAGAATTGGAACACCATGTGGAGTTTGTCGTCAAGTATTAATCGAGTTAATTAATTTAGATACACCGATCATTCTAAGTAATGGTAATGAGACCCGCATAACTAACATCAATGATTTACTACCAGATAGTTTTAATACGGAGGACTTAAGTAATGAGCTTTAAAAGTGGATTTATAGCCCTTGTAGGAAGACCTAACGCAGGTAAGTCAACGTTATTGAATAACTTAGTAAATGATAAGGTTGCAATAGTTACAAACAAACCACAAACAACAAGAAATATCATTCGTGGTGTAAGAACAGAAGAAGATAGCCAAATGATTTTTATGGACACTCCAGGAATTCATAAACCTAAACATAAATTAGGTGGAGCGATGATTCAAAAATCATATAACAGTTTCAAAGATGCTGACATTATATATTATGTGGTTGACTCAACACAGAAGTTTGGTCCAGGAGATAGATTTATCTTAGATAAATTAGAACACGTAGATAAACCAATTATTCTCGTCTTAAATAAAATTGATAGATACTCTAGTGATGATTTAATTGAATTATTACTAGCTTGGCAAGAGCGATTCAACTTTAAAGAGATTGTACCTGTATCAGCTTTAAAAGATAATAATATTGAACAATTATTAACAGTTACAAAAGAGTACTTAACTGATGATATAAAATATTATGATGATTCACAGGTTTCTGATCAGGATGAAAATTTCTTATTAGCAGAAATAATTCGTGAAAAACTAATATTTGCTACATTGGAAGAAATACCTCACTCACTTGCAGTTGTAATTGAAAATAAAAAAGAGAGAAATGGTGCACTAGTTGTTGATGCCCTAATTATAGTCGAAAGAGATTCACAAAAAGGAATTGTAATTGGAAAAGGTGGACATGTTCTAAAGCGTGTTGGAACACTGGCTCGTAAAGATATGGAAATGAAATTACAAAGAAAAGTTTATCTAACGCTATTTGTTAAAGTGGAAAAGGATTGGAGAAATAATCCTAAGAAGGTTGAAAAATACGGCCACGTCGATGAGTAGAGAAGAAAAGATTGCTGAAGTTCTCGTTTTAAATCAAATTGATTATAAAGATAATGATGCAATCATTAATGCAATTAGTAAAGAAGGAAAATATTTTAGCTTTTATGCAAGAGGTATTAGAAAACCGACGAGTAAAAATGCTAGTTCATTACAAGTGTTTTTACAGAGTAATATTACATACTTTGAAAGCCAAAAAGATATGAAACTTATAAAAAGTGCGCTACCTAAGAAATCATACTATGATCAGTTTCAGTCATATGAAGAGATTTTAATGGGGCATATCGTACTTCAGGTCGTTAATGATATAAGTAAATTAAGAGTTGAGGCTGATGAAAAACTATTTATTTTAGCAATAGAAAGTATTGATGTTATTAATAAAATGAACTTAAAGCTTTTTTTAAGCAGTTTCTTAGCTCAAGTTATGAAACTGTTAGGTTTAAGTTTAGTTTGTGATCATTGTGCAGTTTGCAGTAGTAAAAAGATTAATTATATTAGTTTAATACATGGTGGATTTATTTGTCACAATTGTTTAGAAACTAATGAAAAAGCAATCTACTCAGTGGAGATATTAAAGTTATTTAGATTAATTAATAAAGCTAAATATAGTGATTTGCTTGCTTTGGATATTAAAAATGACGAGGTAAATGAACTGTTAACTATAATGTATCAGTTTTACACTGATTATAGTGGTCAGTATATAAATAATATAAATGAGTTTATAGAAATAGGTTTTAATAGAAAATATGATTAGTTTAAAATTGACACTAATACATTAAATAGATAAAATGAACTATACGGAAAGAGGGATATGATGAAAGATTTTAAATTAGATGTTATTGTTTCACACGCTAAGGATACAGGTTATATATTTCAGGGATCTGAAATATATGGTGGATTAGCAAATACTTGGGATTATGGACCATTAGGAGTAGAATTTAAAAATAATATAAAACAAGCTTGGTGGCAAGCGTTTGTTAGAAGAACTCCAAATAATGTAGGTTTAGATGCCTCAATATTAATGAATCCAAAAGTATGGGAAGCAAGTGGGCATTTAAAGACTTTTAATGACCCTCTAATGGACTGTAAAAAATGTAATACAAGACATAGGGCGGATCAGTTAATAGAAGAATTTGACGCAAGTGTAGATGTTGAAAGTATGTCAGATGCTGATATGTATAACTATATAACAGAAAATAAAGTTCCATGCCCAAGCTGTGGTAAAACTGATTTTACTGAAATACGTAAATTTAACTTAATGTTAAAAACATTCCAAGGTGTTGTTGAAAATGAAGCAAATGCTATTTATTTAAGACCAGAAACTGCACAAGGAATCTTTGTAAACTTTAAAAATGTTCAAAGATCAACAAGAAAGAAAGTACCATTTGGTATTTGCCAAGTAGGTAAAAGTTTTAGAAACGAAATTACACCAGGTAACTTTATCTTTAGAACAAGAGAATTTGAACAGATGGAAATGCAGTTTTTCTGTGAACCGGGAACTGATGGTGAATGGTATGAATACTGGAGACAGTTCTGTATGGACTTTATTACACAATTTGGTGTAAATGAAGATAAACTTAAGTTTAGAGATCATACAGAAGAAGAACTATCATTCTATTCTAAAGGAACAGTAGATATTGAATATGAATTCCCATTTGGTTGGGGAGAAGTATGGGGTATTGCAAATCGTACTGATTATGATTTAAAGCAACACCAAGAATTTTCAAAAGTTGATATGAGTTATTTAGATCCATATACACATGAAAAATATATTCCATATGTAGTTGAACCATCAGTAGGTGTTGAAAGATTACTATTAACATTCTTATGTGATTCATATAAGGAAGAGGAATTAGAGAATGGTGATATTAGAAAAGTGATGAAACTTCACCCAGCTTTAGCACCTATAAAAGCAGCCATTTTACCTTTATCTAAAAAACTAAATGATGAAGCGATGAAAGTTTATAATACTTTAAGCCAAAGTTTTAATGTTGAGTTTGATGATTCAGGAAGTATTGGTAAAAGATATAGAAGACAAGATGAAGTTGGAACACCATTCTGTATTACATTTGACTTTGATTCATTAGATGATAATAAAGTTACTGTTAGATTTAGAGATACTATGGAACAAGAACGTATGAGTATTGATGAGTTAGAGGCATTTATAGCTAATTCAGTCAAATTTTAGAGGTGTTATAATTGGCGAGAATAAATAATGAGGACATTAATCGTATTCGCCAAAGTGCAAATATTACGGAAGTAATAGGTCAGTATCTTTCAATTGAAAAGAAGGGAAGAAACTTTGTGGCACTTTGTCCGTTTCACGAAGATAATAATCCTTCGATGAGTATTTCAGAAGATAAGCAAATATATAAATGTTTTGTATGTGGGGCGGGTGGGAATGTTTTCACCTTTGTCTCCAAATTCAATAATGTTTCCTTTGTCTCAGCAGTTAAAGTTGTTGCTGACTTTGTTAATATACCATTGGATATTACTGAATATAAAACAGAGAGAAAAATTGATGATAATTTAGTCCCTTTATATAAGATGATGGATGATGCATTGAATTTCATGCATTTTAAATTAATAAATTCGCAAGAAAATTTAATAAATGATTATATAAAGAAACGTGGACTTACAAGTAAAGAGTTAGAATATTTTGATGTTGGTTATGAAAGTGATAATTCATTGGCGGATTTCTTACCAAAGAAAGGCTATGACTTAAGTGATTTAGTTAGTGTGAACTTATTAAATGATTATGACTATGGTCTAAGAAGTGTCTTCAATAACAGGTTAGTATTTCCGATACATAATCAATACAAAAACACAGTTGGATTTAGTGCAAGAGCAATTATAGATGATAGTAATATACCTAAGTATATAAACTCAAATGAAAATATTATTTATACTAAAGGAGATATTTTATATAACTATCATCGTGCATATGAGACAGCTAAAAAAGAAAATAAAGTCTACTTAGTAGAAGGTGTTATGGATGCAATTGCATATTATCAAGGTGATGTATTAAACGTTGTAGCAAGCCTTGGGACAGCTTTAACTAATAAACAAGCAGAACTACTTAAATCTATGGCTAATCATGTTGTAATAAGCTATGATGGAGACTCGGCTGGTCAAATGGCAACTGTTAAGGCGATTAATACCTTAATAAAGCATCGATTTACAATCGAGGTCTTAGATGGCTTTAGTAGTTTAGATCCAGATGATTATATTAAAAAATATGGAAAAGATAAGTTTAATGAAGCTTTAGAGGAGAAGGTTGGTTATTTGGATTACCTTATTAGATATTTTAAGGTAAAATATAACTTAGATAACTTTGAAGAGCGAAAAGAGTTCACAGTTACACTTTTAAAATATATGAGTTCTATAAATAGTGATTTTGATAAAGAATATTTTATCAATCAAATTGCTAATTTAACGAAATTTACTCAAAGTCAAATTGCGAAATTAGTTACACCAGAAGGAATTAAACCTAAAGTTATTACTCCGATAAAAAAGATTGGTAGTATAACATCAAAAAGAGCTGAGTATAATTTAATTGGCCAAATGTTATCAGGAAAAGAAGCTGCTATATATATAAGAAATGAGATTGGTTTTTTACCAGATCCACAATTAGCAGGCATCTATCTAATAATTAATGATTATTATTTTAAAAATGATGAACTAAATGAAGCGGATTTAATATCATATGTTGATCAAAGTGATAGTAATTTATCAGATTTATTTTTGAGTATTCTTAATAATGATACGATCATTAAGGAATACAATAAGGCTATTATTGATGAAAATATTGATTTGATTAAAGTTAGATTAATTGATGAAGAAATTAAACAACTACGACTTGAGGTTGTTGATGGAGTAGATGAACAAGTAGAGATTTTAAATAAAATTACAGAACTTTATTTACAAAGGTCTGAAATATTAAGAAAGTAGGAGTATTATGGCAAAAAAAATAAGTAAGAATATGGTGACATTGAACGATTTAAAGAACGATTTTAAAAAGTTTTATGAAGAGAAGAATAAACTTTATCAAGAAGAGATTTTAAATGCTGTTGAACCATTAAAATTAGACGATCAAGAATTAGATGAATTATATGAATGGTTTGCTGATAATGAAATCGTTATTAGTGATGATGAAGAAGAGTTACTATTTGATGATGAAGACGATGATGACTTTGATGATTCATTTGAAAGTCAGCACTTATCACAATTAGAGGCTACTTTTGCGGAATCTACAAGTAATAAGAGTAATGACCCAGTTAAGATGTATTTAAAGGAAATTGGTCGTGTAGATTTATTAACACCAGATGAAGAGAGAAGAGTTGCTAAGGCTGCAGATGAGGGAGACCAAGAAGCTATTGATCTTTTAATTACTGCTAACTTACGTTTAGTTGTTTCAATCGCTAAAAAATATATTGGTCGTGGAATGCAGTTATTAGACTTAATTCAAGAAGGTAATACTGGACTAATGCGAGCGGTAGAAAAGTTTGACTATCGAAAAGGATTTAAATTCTCAACATACGCAACATGGTGGATTAGACAAGCGATTACACGTGCTATCGCAGACCAGGCTCGTACAATTAGAATTCCTGTTCATATGGTAGAAACAATTAACAAACTAACACGTATTCAAAGACAATTAGTACAAGAGTTAGACCGTGATCCAACTGCTGAAGAAATTGCAGAGGAAATGGGAGATGGTATGACACCAGACAGAGTTAGAGAAATCCAAAAGATTGCTTTAGTACCTGTTTCTCTTGAAACCCCAATTGGTGAAGAAGATGATTCACAATTAGGTGACTTTATTGAAGATAAGGTAACAGTATCACCTGTTGAATATGCAAATAATATGTTACTAAAAGAAGAAATCGATAATGTTTTATTAGACTTAACTGAAAGAGAAGAAAAAGTATTAAGATTACGTTTTGGACTTGAAGATGGAAGAACTCGCACTTTAGAAGAAGTAGGTCGTGAGTTTGATGTTACTAGAGAACGTATTAGACAGATTGAAGCTAAGGCGTTAAGAAAGTTAAAACACCCAAACAAATCAAAACGATTAAGAGAATTCATGGAAGATATGTAATGTTGTCGAATAGATTGTTGATGATCGCTAACTTAGTGTCAAAAGATTCAATAGTTGCTGATGTTGGTAGTGATCACGCATTACTTCCTATATACTTAGTGAAAAATAAGCTAGCGAAAAAAGCGTATGCTATCGATAATAAAAAAGGTCCGATAAGTGGAGCAATTGAAAACATTTCTAATTACCAACTAGCGGATAAAATTGAAGTAAGGTTAAGATCAGGTATTATAGATTTAGAGAGTGATGTCGATACGGTTATTATTGCTGGTATGGGTTTTACGACTATTAAGTCAATCATACTAGATAATTTAGAAAGAGCTAAAGAACTTGATAGAATTATCATCCAGTGCAATAATCAACTTGATTATTTTAGAGAGTTTCTTTTTGAAAATAAATTTGATGTAATCGATGAAGAGTTTATTAACGACGCAAACAAAAACTATAATATTATTGTTGTTAGATACAATAAAGATTTAGAGCAAAAACCATCATTTTTTATAAGTGAACTTTTACTTACTAAGCAAAATCATGATTATATTGCTTATTTAAAAAATAGAGCAATTGAGTTGGCGGATCTTGTGAGAGTAAATCCGAAGTTTATTAATGAGTATAATGAAATAGAGAAGTTAAACTTAATGTAAACAAAAAA
>CAYTTS010000038.1:0-11296 GCA_964440875.1 uncultured Erysipelothrix sp.
ATCCACCTAACCAACGATTGTTTACATAGAATGAACCTGATCTTAAAGCTTCTTCAACTACAGTTTGTTGAGCTTGTTTTTTCGTCCCAACGATTAGTAATTTTCCACCACGTTCAGAAATATCTCTTAATTCTGCGTATGCTTTATCGATAGCATCCTGTGTTTTTTCTAGATCGATAATATGAATACCGTTTTTAGCAGTATAAATATACTCTTGGAATCTTGGATCCCAGCGTCTAGTTTGGTGTCCGAAATGAACACCTGATTCTAATAATTTTCTCATAGTTACAACTGACATATATTTTTTCCTCTTTCCCGTTGTTCCTCCACCGCTTCTAACAGATTAAACTTAATTAAGCACGGAAATCTGAATCCACAGTGTGTGAAGTGCTTAGCCATCGCCAAGCCATTCATTATATTACCACAAAATATAAAAAAACTCAAGGTAGAAACTACCCTGAGTAAACTCATTTCAATAAGTGCTTGTACTCGCCATAACCTAAGTCATCCATATCATCATATGCAACAAACTTAAGTGCACTACCATTAATGCAATATCTCAGTCCACCTAAGTCTTCTGGACCATCAGTGAAGACGTGACCTAGATGAGAATCAGAATTTTTACTTTTTACTTCTGTACGATTATAGCCATAGCTTAAATCTTCTAACTCTTTTATTACATAAGAGTCAATTGGTCTTGTAAAACTAGGCCAACCACAACCTGCGTCATACTTATCTATCGATAAAAACAAAGGCTCATTGGATGTTATATCAACATAGATACCTAAATCATCTAATTGATCATACGTATGTGAAAAAGGCTTTTCAGTTGCACCATCCTGAGTAACCGCATATTCCATTGGACTTAAATTTTTCTCTAAAGTCTCATCACTAAATCTTTCATATTTTTTAGCACTCATAATATCACTCCTAATTTTATTATAACTTAAATCATATAATAATAGTTATTAGATAATTAAAAAGAAACCAATAATCACTGGTTTCTAGGATGTGCTTTTTGATAGACATCAACTAATTTATCAATTGATACATGGGTATAAATTTGTGTAGTTGAAATATTCTTATGCCCAAGTAAATCTTGGACAACTTTTATATCCGCACCATTATCTAATAGATGGGTTGCAAATGAATGCCTTAACATATGCGGAGAGACATTCTTATTTAAATTAGACTTTAAAACGACTTGATCTAAAGTATATTGAATACCACGTGTACTTATTTGCTGATTGCGGGTATTAATAAATAAATAGTCATGATCTAAATTTAAATTATCATACTCAATTAGATAATCACTTAATAACTCTTGAATTAAATTATGAAAAGGAACAATACGTTCTTTACTACCCTTTCCGATAACCTTTAAATATCTTTCATCTATATTAATATCACTTACTTTTAAATCAGATACTTCTTGAACTCGAAGTCCACAGCCATACATGATTTCAAACATTAGTCTATTCCTTAAACTAAAGAAGTCATTAACCTCAATGGAATCTAGTAATTCCTCAACTTCATTATAGAAGAGAAATTCTGGTAAAACTTGTTTCTGTTTTATTTGTTTTAAATTAGTGAATGGATTAACCTCATAATTCTTAAATTCGATTAAATAATAATAGAAAGATCTTAATGCAGAAATACTTCTAGCTAGTGAGTTATCGGATATTTTACTATTACTAATTTCACCTAAACGAAGATTAGTAATAAAACCTCTAGTAATAATATTATCAACTTTACTTAGGTCATCAATATTCTCGCTATTGAGATAGTCAATAAACCTTTTTACATCACGTAAATAAGCTTCTAAAGTATTATCAGAAACTTTTTGGTTGAGTGATAAATATCTTTCATACTCAGCTAGCAGTTTATACATGTGCTTTTAACTCTTTAATTATCTTTAATGCTTGTTCACTAATTTTCTCACGACGTTCATTCTTATGATAATCTTCATTAGCACGAACTAAAGAAAAGTTAATATTCATCGGTTGGAAGTTATCTGGGTTTGCTGTAACTATATAATTAGCTAGTGATCCAATCATAGTTTCATTTTCTAAATTTAATAATTCTTCGCCATTTATTAACTTAGCCATATTTATCGCAGCTAAAAGTCCCATTGCTGTACTTTCTATATAACCTTCAACACCACTAAATTGTCCCGCAATAAATAAATCAGGGCGAGACTTCATTTGTAAGTTTCTATTTAGTAAACTAGGTGAGTTAATATAACTATTTTTATGCATAACACCATATCGAACGATATCAACATTTTCAAGTCCTGGAATCATTTGGATAATACGTTTTTGCTCACTCCAAGCAAGTCTCGTTTGAAAACCTACTAAATTATATAATGATTTCGCACTATTATCTTGTCTTAATTGAACGACTGCAAATGGCTCTTTACCATCCTCTTGTCTTAAACCAACTGGCTTCATTGGACCAAACAATAATGTATTCATACCACTTTTAGCAATTTCTTCAATTGGTTGGCATGCATTAAAGAAGTTTTCATCTTCGTAATCAGCACTCTCTATTACTCGCGCATTTATTAACTCTGTATAAAAATTAAAGAACTCCTCACGGTTCATAGGACAGTTTAAATAGTCATCCCCACCCTTATCATATCTTGACTTAAAGTAGGTTTTACTCGTATCTACAGAGTCAAAGCTAATAATAGGTGCAACAGCATCAAAGAAGTGGAAATAATCACCTGAAAACTCCTTAATGAAGGAATCACTCAATTTAGAACTAGTTAAAGGGCCAGTAGCCATTATAGTGTAGCCTTTTGGTATTTCAGTAACTTCTTCACGAATAATATTAATATATTCATTATTTTCAATCTCTCTAGTTATCTCTTCTGAGAATGCTAAGCGATCGACAGCTAGTGCAGATCCTGCCGGTAAACTATTATTATCAGCAGCTCGCATAATTAAACTATCTAAAATACGCATTTCCTCTTTTAAAACGCCAACAGCATTAGTTAGTGAATCACTTCTAAAACTATTTGAACATACAAGTTCGGCAAAATTCTCTGTCTCATGAACTTCTGTTCTAACGACTGGACGCATCTCAAATAGATTTACCTTAATTTTTCTTTTCGCTAATTGGTAAGCAGCTTCAGAACCAGCTAAGCCACCACCAATAATATTAACAACTTTATTACTCATTTACTTCTTCACTCTCCGATGATTTAACTTCCTCAAGATTTTCACTTGATTCTTCACTTTCATCTATATTTCTTAAATAACGACACTTAGGGAAACCACTACAGCCAATAAAGTATTGACCACGTCTATTTTTACGTTTTAATAGCGGCTCACCGCAGTCCGGACATTTTTCATCTAACATTTCCGGTTTAGGTCGAGCATTTTTAGCTTGTTCAGCCTTTTGTTCTTCAGTTAACTCACTACCATCTTCATTAATATTTCTTAAGTAGCGACATTTTGGGAATGTTGAACAGCCAATAAAATACTTCCCAAATCTATTTTTACGTTTTACTAAAGGACTACCACATTCAGGACATAATTCCTCCAGTACTTCAGGCTCATCCTTCTTGTTTTCTTCTAGAGCTCTTGTATATTTACAATCAGGGAAATTGTTACATGAAATAAATTTACCATAACGTCCTTCTCTAATAACAAGTTCTCCATCTTCACAATCTGGACATTTCTCACCTGTTTTTTCAGGTTCGATCTTTTCCATATTTTCATACGCATTATCGACAAGTTCAGTAAATGGAGCATAAAACTCATTTAACATATCAAGTCTTTCTTGATTACCTTCAGCGATTTCATCTAAATCACTTTCCATTTTAGCAGTATAAGTCTCGTTAATAATACTATCAAAGAACTTTTGTAATTCCGTATTAGTCAGCAGACCACGTTCTGTCGGGAAGAATACTTTTGTACTTGATCCCTCTGTACTAGCTTTAAATTCAGTATAATTTCTCGCTGTTATAGCATCAATAATTGATGCATAAGTACTTGGACGACCAATTCCATTATCTTCTAGCGCTTTAATTAAGCGAGCTTCAGTATATCTAGCTGGAGGTTGTGTAAAGTGTTGTTTACCATAAACCTTTTCAGCTTTGATAGTTTCTCCTTCTTTAAATTCTGGAAGACTTTGTTCAGTAACTTGTTCATACTGATCATAAATTTTTAAATAACCTTCAAATAAGATTCTAGATCCACTTGCTCTAAAGTCATAGTCATTTTGTGAGAATACGACTGTGTTAGTTTGAACTTTAGCTGATTTCATTAATGATGCCATCGTTCTTGCATAGATTAAGTTATATAATTTAAACTGATCATTTGATAAATATTTTTTAATATCTTGTGGCTTATAAAATGCATTTGTCGGTCTAATAGCCTCATGCGCATCTTGAGCACTTTCATTTTTAACTGGACGATATTTTCCAACATACTCTTTTCCATATGTTTCTTCAATTACTTTAAAAGCTTCCTCATAAAATAATGGACTTAAACGATATGAGTCAGTACGCATATAAGTTATAAGACCTACTTGTTCATCCTTTAAATTAATACCTTCATATAAACTTTGAGCAACACTCATTGTTTTTCTGGCATTAAATCTTAATTTAGTTGATGCTTCCTGTTGTAAAGTTGAGGTAATAAATGGAAGTCTCGCTTGTTTATTACGATCTCTTGAAGTTACTGCAGAAACAGTAAAATCTCCGCTAGTATTATCAATTACTTTATTTGCGGAATTTTCATCGGTTAATTTCGGTTTACGTTTTTTATAATGTGAAAGCTCACTTTCAACATTCATCGCTTCTTTTAAGAAGTCAGCATGGACACTCCAATACTCTTCACTAACAAAAGCGTTAATTTCCGCTTCACGATCAGCAACTAATTTTAGAGCAACTGACTGAACTCTACCAGCAGATCTACTCTTAATTTTTGATTTAAGCAGTGTCGATAGTCTAAAGCCAATAATTCTATCTAAGATTCTTCTTGTTTCTTGAGATTCAACAAGATCCATATCAATCTTTCTTGGGTTTTCTACAGCTTCAAGTATTGCATTCTTTGTGATCTCATTAAATACAATTCTATTCTCTAGATTTAAATCTAGTCCTAACTCATCCGCTAAGTGCCATGAGATAGCCTCTCCTTCACGGTCAAGGTCGGTAGCAAGTAAAACTTCATCAGCTTTTTTTGCTGCTTTTTTAAGATCAGCAACAACCTTCTTCTTATCTTTACTAATTATATATTTTGGTTTGAAATCATCATCAACATCTACACCAAGTCCACCTTTACCTGATGTCGCTAAGTCACGTATGTGACCTACCGAAGACATTACAGTATATTCATCTCCAAGGTACTTCTCTATAGTTTTTGCTTTTGATGGGGATTCAACAATTACTAATTTACTCATTAAATCATCCTTTACTAATAATCTTTTTTTACACTATATAATAATATACACTAAAAGTCTAAAATATGCTATTTACATATCCTCTATCATTATAACACTTGCTCCCTGCTGTATTAGTAAGTTACACCCTAGACCACTTTCATCATCAATACGGTGAGGTAGTACATAAATGTCTTTATTTAACTCCAGCGCCTCATTAACTGTTAGTAGTGTTCCACTTCTCACTCCAGCTTCCATTACATATAAACTAGCGGATAATGCTGCTATAATCCTATTTCTAAACGGAAAGAAATGACGTTGTGGCTTCGTATTATAAGGAAATTCACTAATAACAAGATGATACTTACATAAATAATTATATAAATCAGTATTTATATAAGGATAAACATAATTAATCCCACTGCCTAGTACCGCAATTGTCTTACTTTGAAAGTGTATTGCACTTTTATGGGCAACTGTATCAATGCCAGTTGCCATACCTGAGACAATTGTTTTAGTACTCATAGTTTTTACTAAACGCTTTGTCCATTTGATACCGTAATCACTAGCCTTCCTTGATCCAATAATCCCAATCTTCTCACTCTTCAATATTCTTATGTCACCTTTATAAAATAAAACGTAAGGTGGCTTCTTTAAACTGAAAAGTTCACTAGGATATTCCTTATCAACTAAAGTAATATATTTACCTAAATAATTGATTTTATCAAAGCTTTCATCACCCATTATTGCTTTGTGAATCTTATCATAATTGCCGTCATATTTAACCGCATAATAAATAATTCTATCTTTCATATTATCACCAATATAATATTCGTTGCAATTTATATTTATCCTATTTGATTTTTTACTTACTTAAGTCTATAATATTTTAGGAAGGTGTTAATATGAGAAAAACAACTACAAGAGCATTCGGTATTAGACTACCTATAATGCAAAGAAAAGATGATTTAATTAGTACTGTTTCAGATAGTTTATTAGAAGCTGTAGAAACACACAATATCGATTTAAAAGATAGAGATATTGTAGGAGTAACAGAAGCATTGGTCGCACGTACTGAAAGTAACTACGCAACTATTGATGATATCGCAAACGATGTCAGAAAGAAATTACCGGCTGAGACGCTAGGAATTATATTCCCAATGCAATCTAGAAATAGATTCTCATTACTATTAGAAGGTTTAGCAAAAGGTGCAAATAAAGTTGTCCTACAACTAAGCTACCCTACTGATGAAGTAGGTAATAGACTAATTAGTAACCAAGAAATTTTAAAACACAACATAAATCCATATTCGGATGTTTTAACTGAAAAAGAATTCAGAGATACATTTGGTTACGATACAAAACACTTATTTACAGGAATGGACTACATTGAGTTCTATAAATCATTATCTGATAATATTGAATTAATATTCTCAAATGATCCAAAAGCTATTTTAGAGTATACAGATAGCGTAGTTGTTGCAAGTGTCCATAGCCGTGAAGATGATAAGAAAATTCTAGTAGATGCTGGAGCAAGTAATGTTCTAACATTAGCAGAATTATTAAATGAGCCAAATGAAGAACACGGATACAACGAACTATTCGGATTACTTGGATCAAACAAAGCAACTGATAATGAAGTTAAACTATTCCCAAGATCTAGTGAAGAAGTAGTTAAAAAATTAAGTGAAGAACTATTTAAACGCACAGGAAAACATATTGAGGTTCTAGTATATGGTGATGGTGCATTCAAAGATCCAGTTGGAGGAATTTGGGAGTTAGCGGATCCTGTATCTGCAGTAGCATTCACAGACGGTTTACGTGGAACGCCAAATGAAATTAAGATTAAATATATCGCAGATAACGAATTCAAAGACTTAAGAGGTCCAAAGTTAACTGAAGAAATTATAAATACACTAAAAAACACTACTTTAGATGAATCTAATAAAGGTCTAAGCGAGGGAACAACTCCAAGACAAATTAGTGATTTAGTTGCAAGTCTTTGTGACTTAACGAGTGGTAGTGGAGATAAAGGTACACCTGTAGTATTAGTACAAGGTTACTTCGATAACTATTCAACAGAATAATTAAATGAAAGACATCTTGCGATGTCTTTTTTAAATAGATTATTTTATGTTGACTACATTATGATATGGATAGATATTGATTTTAATAACCATATTATAATTAATATATAATTCAATCATTAAAATTGTAAGCCCAAGTAGGACATTAATTATTATATTATCGGGTAATGCCGAATTGAAATTATTAAATATATTTAATATTATATCACTCGATTTCAGACTATAAAGTAACTGAAAACCTATCAATAAAATAACAAATAATAAATAAGGAATTTTTAGTGATGAAAAATTCAACCTGGAAAAAATATTAACAATTACAAAAATAGTTTGCGCAAATATAAATGATATAAAAAACGTTGAGATAAACACTTTAAAATATTCGTTATTAATAAGTAATTCGGAACTAAGATTATTGCTAGTTACAAAATGATTACTATAAAATAAAGTAATCACCCTATATAAAGTGATCAAGAATGATGTAAATATAAGTGAAATAATTTGATTTATAAAAAAAATCTTTCTGGTTTCTCCGTTAATATTATAAAATGTTAATCTTGATTTAGAACCAGATAATTGAAGAAATGGAAGTAATACTAAAAATAGTGAATATAAACTATTTGTATATGATTGAAAAGACTCATAATAATCAATGTTATAAACACCTGAATAATTACTTGGAATCATAAAGAAAAACATTGGAATAATTACCATAAGAAAAATAAATAGGTTTGAATTTCCATACTTTAATAATTTAATTTGCTTTTTCATATATTTACTCCTTTACTTGTATATAAGAGAAAGATTTCTTCTAAACTAAGATAGTCGTTATTAACAATCTCCTTAAGCTTATCGACACTTTTATTAATTATAAAACTTTGATCATCTAAAAATATCACTTCTTCAATAAAAGTAGATACTTCTTCAATGATATGAGTAGAAAAGACGATTGTTTTTTCTTTTATACTATAATTTTCAAGAAGTAACTTATAAAAGATATCTCGATTGTTAGCATCTAATCCGTTAGTGGCCTCATCATAGAAGATATATCTAACATCCATTGCTAAGCCAATACAAAGATTAAAGATTGCTTCATTACCTTTCGATAATGTATTTAATAGTACATTTAAATTTAAATTAAATATAGAACAGTAACGCTTAGCTTCATTAATATTAAAGTTTTCGTTAATTAAACAAAAATTCTTTAATATTTTTTTTAGTTTAAGATTTCGATCTAAATAATTATCATTGCTTACAACGTATACTAAACCACTAGTATTCAAGTTCTCACTTAATTTACTACCATTTATTTCAATATCCATCTCTTCAGCAAAAATTTTATTTGAAAGTATATTAATTAGTGTCGTCTTGCCAGCACCGTTTCTTCCAAATAAACCATAGATCTTATTATCAAGAATTTGTTCATTTTTGATAGCTAATATATTCTTACCCGCATAGTTTTTCTTTAATTCATTGATCTTTATCATAAGAATAGCTCCCTTCAATTGCCTTCATAAGTTCTTTTTTTGAAACTTTTAAAAGTTTCGCTTCTAATACTAAATTATTAATTTTATCATTCAATAGTTCTTCTTTACGTTTGTTTTCAATAATATTTATCGCTCCAATCTCAACAAATATTCCAATACCACGCTTTTTAAAGAGAATATTTTCATCAACTAAGATATTCATCCCTTTTAGTATTGTGTGTGGATTAATCTTAAGATTAACGGATAGTTCTGTAGTTGACGGTATTTGCTCTCCTTCCTTATACTCTTTGGCTAAGATCTTCTTTTCAATTTCAGATTTAACTTGTATAAAGATTGGAATATTTGAGCTTTGATTTATTCTCATAAGCCACCTCCCTAGACACCTTGTTATAAGAGTAACTAACCTTATGTATTTATTCTAATCTCTTTAAAAGAAATTGTCAATTAAAAAAGAAGTTAGATTTCTCTAACTTCTTACTTTAATCTTTTGTTAATGATTTGGGCTTACTTATAATTTCCGCGAAAATTAGACCTCTTAAAATATCTTCTTGAAGATTATTAATTGACTCATCAACTACTTCATCCTCAGCTACAATCTTAGTATTTACACCTTCAGAGTAAATAGCTACCTTTGCTTTTTGATCCATAATTTTTTGGTCATGCTCAATATTGTGAAAATCAGCCATTGTCTTGTAATCACGATTAAATTCACTATGACTTGCAACTTTGCGCTCTTGATCCAATATTTTTGTATCATGTTCTAAGTTATGAGAATCGGCTAAATTCTCATATGGTAGATTTTCACTAATAGTAAACTCATCAAATAGACTATCTTCTCTTTGGATTTTTGTTGAAACTATTTTTACTACAATATAGCCAATAAATAATATGTATAAGACTGGAAAAATTAAAACTTCCATTTTATAGCACCTCTATTTCTTCTTATCAGAAATATTCGCTATTGAATCACGCATATTAGTATCTGCTAAAACATTTTGCATATTATAATAATCCATAACGCCCATCTTACCTGATCTTAGTGCTTCAGAAAGTGCTAATGGTACTTCAGCTTCAGCTGCGACTACTTTAGCTCTCATTGATTGAACTTCAGCAACCATTTCTTGTTCTTTAGCAACTGCCATAGCACGTCTTTCTTCTGCTTTTGCTTCAGCAATACGTTTGTCAGCTTCTGCTTGGTCCATCTGAAGTTTAGCACCAATATTTCTTCCAACATCAACATCAGCTATATCAATAGATAAAATCTCAAAGGCAGTACCTGAGTCTAAGCCTTTACTTAAGACTGTTTCAGATATGCTATCAGGATTTTCTAATACATCTTTATGCGAGTTAGATGAACCTACTGTAGTAACAATACCTTCACCTACACGGGCGATAATTGTTTCTTCTCCAGCACCACCAACTAATCTTTCAATATTAGCGCGTACAGTAACACGAGCCTTAGCCATCACTTCAATACCATCTTTTGATACTGCGGCAATGATTGGTGTTTCAATAACTTTAGGGTTAACAGATACTTGAACTGCTTCTAGTACATTTCTTCCAGCAAGATCAATTGCTGTTGCACTATAGAAATCTAGTGGTATATCTGCTCTTTGTGCAGCTATTAATGCATCAACTAAAGTATCTACATTTCCACCTGCTAAAAGATGTCCCTCTAGTTCATCAATATTTAAATCAAGTCCCGCTTTTGTAGCTTTAATCATCGGATTAACAATACGACTTGGAGCTACTCTTCTTAATCTCATCCCAATTAATGTTTGCAGAGAGATTTTTACTCCTGAGAAATATGCAGTAATCCATAAGCCTACTGGAATAAAAGTAAAGAATAAAAAGACGACGACTACTATTGCGAAAAACGTAATAATTCTTAATGGTAAGAAATCCATATAATCAACCTCATTTTCTATACTTACATTATATCACAGCTATTTAACTAGCATCAGCTTTTCTTTACGTCTTAACTGTTTTATTTGGTATTCGCGCTTAAGTGCTTCACTTCTTGTTTCAAACTTTTCCGAGTAAACTAATTTAACCGGTGTTCGACCTCTAGTATATTTAGCCCCTAATTTATTATTATGAACTTCTACGCGCCTATCAATATCATTTGTATAACCTGTATATAAGGTATTATCACTACATTCTAGTATGTAAATATAAAACATTAAACCACCCTTAACTAAATCTTTTATAACTTGTATTATAACATAATCAATATACAAAAAATGAACTACCGAAGTAATCTATGGCAGTTCATTTTTAAGTTAATTTTATAAATATTATTCAACACCAATAACGAAATAGTATATTGGTTGTTTA
>CAYTTS010000039.1:0-9361 GCA_964440875.1 uncultured Erysipelothrix sp.
CCCCTACTTAATCTATTAATTACTTCTTCTTGGCCAATTAAGTAAATTGAATTACCTAAATCAGGTCCATGATCGCTTCCAGTAGTTAAGACTCTTGACCCCATAAATAAAGGACGTCCTTTAATACCAGTTGCTTTTTGGGTATTTTTTATAGCTGTTTTTATATTTTCAACTGACCATTCAGTAATCGCAGTCATTTCCGTTAATAATGATTTTCTTACTTCTTCAGTTTCTTCAGCTTCAAATACTTCTTTAGCACTATCTAGTACTGTATACTCACTGAAGAATGGTTTTACTAAATCAACTATTTCTTCACCAAATGCTAATTGAGCTTTAAATTGATCAACTAGTAGATTTATCCATGACTCATCTTTATCACTTAAATCATAGTTTTCTTTTACAAATGGAACTACTAAACTATAGAAGTCTTCACTATCTAAAGCTTGAATATACTTATTATTCATCCACATTAGTTTATCTTTATCAAACATTGATGGTGATTTCGATAATCTATTTTCATCAAAGATTTCAATAAGTTGATCATGTGTAAAGATTTCTTCTTCATTATTTGGTGACCAACCTAAAAGTGCCATAAAGTTCACCATTGCATCTGATAAGAATCCTGCATCTTTATATTGGCTCATAAATTGCATGATTGAGTTATCACGTTTTGATAATTTTTTTCCTTCGCTATTGACAATTAATGTCATATGAGCAAATGTTGGAATATCCCAGTCTAACATTCTATAAACCATCATTTGTCTTGGTGTATTACTTAAGTGTTCCTCACCTCTAAATACGTGAGTAATTTCCATTAAGTGATCATCAACGACAACCGCAAAGTTATATGTTGGAATACCATTTGATTTTCTAATAACCCAGTCACCAATATCTTTTGACTCAAAGCTAACTTCACCACGAATCATATCTTTAAATGTATATGTTTCTTTATCTGGTACACGAAGTCTAACCATAAATGGTTTATTACTTTCATCATTAGTTTTAATTTCTTCTTCACTTAAATGTAGACACTTACGGCTATATCTTGTACTTGCGTGTCCTTCTGCTTTTTGTTTTTCATAATCAGCTTCTAGCTCTTCACTTGTACAGTAGCATTTATATGCATCTTTACTCTCTAATAGAGCATCAACATATTTACTATAAATATCTAATCTTTCCATCTGACGATAAGGAGCATATTTAGGGTTTGGAATATGTGGTGCCTCATCTGGCATAATATTTAACCATTCTAAATATTCTAATTGTGACTCTTCACCACCTTCAACATTACGTTCTATATCTGTATCTTCAATTCTTAAAATAAAGTCACCATCATGGTGCTTCGCAAACAAATAATTAAATAATGCTGTTCTTGCATTTCCAATGTGTAAATGACCTGTTGGACTAGGTGCATATCTTACTCTTACTCTTTTCATATAAAACTCCTTCTAACTTTTATCTCTATATATTTTACCACACTTTTATTACTTTCTCACTAATGCAAAAGTAAAAAGCCTTTTCAGGCTTATAATATTACTTTTTCTTCAATAGTACAACAGCTTGGGCCATAACACCTGTCTCATTACCGACAAATCCTAGTTTTTCCCCGCGTGTTGCCTTAACGTTTATTTGATCTATTTCAATATCTAAGGCTTTTTTGATATTTTCTCTCATTTCATCAATATGATTAGCAAGTTTTGGTTTTTCAATAATTACAAGTGAGTCAATATTTCCTACTTCATAATTACTATTAGCAAGGATAAGTCTAACTTCCTCTAATAACTTTATAGAAGATACATCCTTATACTTTGGATCAGTATCAGGAAAGTGTGTCCCAATATCTTTCATTGCTAATGCGCCAAAAATCGCTTCAATAATAGCATGTACTAAGACATCTGCATCTGAGTGTCCATCTAGACCTAAATAATGATCTATCTTCACTCCACCTAATATCAGATCTCTACCTTCTTTTAATTGATGAATATCTGTTGATTGTCCTATTCTCATACTTACTCCTTAAAAAAAACGGATATATTATCCGTTTATAGTTTTAAAAATTGTTCAATGTCTAACACGAATATAGTTGCGCCGCCAACTTCAACCTCAACTGGGAATGAAGCGAATCGACCTAAATCATAAGAAGCAGATGATGGTACTACCTCGACACGTTTTTTACTTTCACGGCCAATTAGTTCGATAACATGGTCAACTTTTTCAGATTCGGTACCGACGATAATAGTCGTATTTCCTGATTTTAGAAATCCACCAGTTGTCGCTAGTCTTGTAACTGAATAGTTTTCCTTTGTTAAAACTGTTGAAACGTTTGTTGCATCATCGTTTGATACAATTGCTAAAATTAATTTCATGTAATTCCACCTTCCTTTGTACTTCTATTTTAACATATTACAATGTATTAGGATATATAAATAATTATACGTTAAATCTGAATAAGATGATGTCACCATCTTGAACTACGTAATCTTTACCTTCAGATCTATATCTTCCTGCATTTCTAATCTCAAGTTCTGAACCAAATTCAATTAGATCTTCATATGAGTAAATTTCCGCTCTAATAAATCCTCTTTCGAAGTCAGAGTGGATTACACCTGCTGCTTCTGGAGCTTTAGCACCAGCATGGAATGTCCAAGCACGTACTTCTTTTTCTCCTGCAGTAAAGTATGTTCTTAAATCTAATAGTGTATATGCCGTTCTTATTACACGGTCTAAACCACTTTCAGTTATATTTAACTCTTCAAAGAACATTTGTTTATCTTCATCATCTAAGTCCATTAAATCTTCTTCTGTTTTTGCACATATTGGAATTACATCGCTTCCCTCAGCATTTGCAAATTCAACAACTTGATTAAAGTAAGTATTCTCTTCTGGACTCATTACACCCTCTTCATCCATATTAGCGATATATAATACCGGTTTGAATGTTAGTAGGTGAAATCCTTTAGCTATTTTCTCTTCACTTTCATTTAAGTCTAAACTTCTAATAAGTTTTCCTTCTTCTAAAGTTGTTTTAAATCTCTCTAATAAAGTGTTTTCAGCAATAGCTTCTTTATCTTTTGATTTTACCTTACTCTTTAATCTGTTAATTCTATTTTCAACAGTTGCAAGATCTGCTAATGATAATTCTAAGTTAATTATTTCAATATCACGGATAGGATCAACAGTATCAGCAACGTGCGTAATTGTTTCACTATCAAAACATCTTACAACATGACAAATTGCGTCAACTTCTCTAATATGTGATAAAAATCTATTTCCTAATCCTTCACCCTTACTTGCACCTTCTACAAGTCCAGCAATATCAATAAACTCAAATGTCGTTGGTATTACTTTTTGAGGTACGATTCTTTTTGTAATCTCTTCTAATCTTTTATCAGGTACTTCCACAACTCCTACGTTTGGATCGATAGTTGCGAATGGATAGTTTGCAGCTTCTACCTTTGATTTTGTGATTGCATTAAATAAAGTTGATTTTCCAACGTTTGGTAAACCAACAATTCCAGCTAATAAAGCCATATTCTCATCTCCAGTTTCTTTTTACTATCAAACATTATAACACATTTAATGTTTGTACTTCTTCTTCACTCAATACTTTCTTTAATCTCTTCTCAAAGTATGGTCGCTCTAACATAATAACAGCACCACAACCTAGACATTTGATTTTTATATCAACACCCATACGAATGATTTGCCAGTAGATTGACTTACGGCAAGGGTGTTGTTTTTTCATCTCGACAACATCATTTAAATTGTAATTACTCATGATACTCCCCCTTATAGGCTTTTAATGTATTTGAAAGTAGCATTGCAACAGTTAATGGTCCTACTCCCTTAGGGACTGGACTTATCATACCAGCTTTATCAAAGACATCATCAAAATCAACATCGCCTGATAATTTGTTATTTTCATCGCGGCTAATACCGACATCAATAATAATAGCCCCTTCTTTAATATATTCTTTTTTAACAAATTTACTTTGACCTATCGCTACAACTAATAAATCAGCCTTAGCTGTAAATTCTTTTAGATCCTTAGTCTTAGAATGACATAGCGTTACTGTCGCATCTTTTTCAACTAGTAATCTTGCCATCGGAAGTCCTACTAGGTTACTTCTTCCAACAACAACCGCATTAAGTCCTGATAAATTAACATTCATTGCCTCTAACATATAAATTACTCCTTGTGGTGTACATGGAGTTAATAGTGGATTACCTCTGAATAGTCTTCCTGCATTATAGTATGAGAAACCATCAACATCTTTATAGACACTAACAGTATTTAAAATTTTGATTTCATCTAAATGTTTTGGAAGCGGTAATTGAACAATAATACCATCAACATTATCATCTTTGTTTAAGTTTTCAATTTTATCTAAAACTAAAGTCTCTTCAATATCCTCACTAAATCGAATGATATCAACTTCAATTCCTACTCGGGCTCCCGCCTTAACTTTTCCGCGAACATAAGCTTCACTACTAAAATCATCACCTACGAGTACAACCGCAAGTTTTGGCTTTCTCTCTAATAGTTCTACTTCTAATTTTATTTTATCAGTAATCTGTTTTGCTATTTCATTTCCTTTAATTATTTGTGCCATTGATATTCCTCACTATCTAACATAATTGTAAATGGACCATCGTTAGCTAATCTAACTTCCATATCTGCTTGGAAAACTCCTGTTTTAACTTTAATTTGCTCACTTAACTTCTTATTGAAGTAATCGTATAAATCGGTTGCAAGATCTGCGCTTGCACTTTTAGTAAAACTTGGTCTTCTTCCTTTTCTGGTATCAGCGTACAGTGTAAACTGTGAGATACTCAAAATTTCCAAAGGGCGTGATAATATTGATAAATTAGTTTTATTATTATCGTCTTCTAATATTCTTAGATTAATTATTTTATCCACCATTTTATCAATGATTTCCTTATTATCTAAATTAGAAAAACCGACAAAAAGTACTAGCCCTTCATCTATATTATTATACACTTTAGAATCAATTAAAACACTTGCCTCTCTTACTTTTTGTACTAATATTCTCATATAATCACCCTTACCTACAATAATCTATCAAACAATGTTAAAATAGTAAAGAGGTACAATATGAAAACACCATTAGCACATAAATTAAGACCCACTAAACTTGATGATGTTATCGGACAAGATCACTTAGTTGGTGAAGATCAAATTATTCGAAAAATGATACAGTCAGAATCATTGTTTTCTATGATTTTATATGGAAATCCTGGTACTGGTAAAACTACTCTAGCAATGGTTATAGCAAATGAGCTTAACCTACCGTTTAGAGTTTTTAATGCTGTTATTGGTAGTAAGAAAGACTTAGTCGCAATCTTTGCTGAAGGTAAACTTTCAAATGGCTTAATTGTTATTGTTGAAGAGATACATCGATTAAACAAAGATAAACAAGATTTGCTACTTCCATACTTGGAAGATGGAACTATTACAGTTATTGGAACGACAACTTCTAATCCTTACTTCGCTATTAATCCCGCGATTAGATCAAGGGTTCATCTCTTTGAAGTCAGATCAATAAATGAAGATGATTTAATTAAAGCCATTACTAAAATAGTAAATAGCGAAAAATTCTCAGAGATAGAAGTTGATGATTTGGCGATTGAAACTATCGTTAAACATGCCGGTGGTGATATGAGAACTGCCTTAAACTTATTAGAACTATGTTTAATAAGTGGATCACACATCACGCGTGAAGTCGTATTATCATTTTCAAAACAACCTGTTATGGATATTGATAGTGATGGTGATGGACATTATGATGTTTTAAGTGGACTACAAAAATCAATTCGTGGTAGTGATGTTGATGCAGCTTTATATTATCTAGCTAAATTACTATTAGCTGGTGATTTGGAGTCAATTGAAAGACGTCTAGTTGCGATTGCGTATGAGGATGTTGGTTTAGGCAACCCTGCCGCTGTTGCGAGAACATTAGAAGCCGTTGAGGCTAGTAATCGAATTGGACTACCTGAGGCTAAACTACCATTGAGTGTCGCTGTTGTGGACTTAGCACTGTCACCTAAATCAAAATCTGCTGCCAATGCTATTGATAAGGCAATGGAGTATGTTAAGTATAATCCACATGATATGCCAGATTATATTAAGTACTCGCCTGTTAACATGGAAGATGAAGATAAGTATCCATATGATCGACCAGATCTTTGGCATAAGATTCAATACTTACCTAACCCAATTAAAAACATTAGGTTTTATGAAGGTTCAAAAACTTCAAGTTATGAAAATCAATTAATTAAGAATAATGAAGCATTGAAGAAAATAATTAGGTCTAATAAACTTAGACAGTTAAAAAAGTGAGAATAATATTTCTCACTTTTCTTTTACACTCTTAATAAAATCTTTTGAACTGTCAATGAACAATCCAACTTCACTGTTGCATGAGTTAATTGTAGTTCCTTTTTTTGTATATTTATTTATAAAGTTACTATTAGCAGCGATTACTCCACAAGCTTTATTATTACTTAAGCTAATATCGATTATCTTATCCATTGCATCTAACATGATCTCAGATTCAAAGTCTCCTGGACTTCCTAAATCAGCAGATAAATCTAAGGGACCAACTAAAACTCCATCTAAATAATCATTTTTTAATATTTCATCTAAGTTATCGATACCTTTTTTAGATTCAATTTGAATCAAGATTACTGTTTCATCATTTGTCTTCTTCATAAACTCTTCTAAATTTACTGGTAGATAGCCTGTATGAGCACGTCTTGCCGTAATACCTCTTGATCCAACTGGAGCATACTTACTTGCCGCAATAACTCCCTCAAGATCTTTCTTATCTTCACACATTGACAATAATAATCCACTTGCTCCCATATCCATTAACTTAGTAATATATGCTTTATCATTATTAGGGATTCTAATTATTGTCGGAAGATTAATTCCTTCAGCAACAGCACATAGATTAGCAATCTGGTGTAAATCAAAGTAACCATGTTCAGCATCAATAATAACATAATCAAAACCACTAGTTTTAATTATTCTCATCATATTTGGTGCCGCCATTTCATACATCATCATTCCAACTAAAGACTCTTTATTTCTAATCTTTTTTCTCATTACTTCTCCTTCATACTTTCTTTTAATAAATAACTTCTTAACTCCGTACTATTTCTAATTTTTAATGGAGCCTCAATAACTAACTCTTCATTTCCTTTATCTTTGTCTTTTATTCTCTCAAGAAGTAGTTTTGTAGCAAACTGACCTAAGTCATGAACCGATGGTGAAACACTCGTTATACCATCAAGTAACATATCAGCCCATCCTAACTCACTAAATCTTCCCCAGTCATCATAACCACATAAAGCAATCTCAGCTGGTAGGCTTAAGCCTAGCTCCTTCATACTTTTAGCAACGATGAAAAGAACTAGTCCATTTTCGCAAATGATACCAGGTTTTTTCTTTGTTTTAACAAATTTCTCAATCATTTCAACGATGTAAGCTTTAACTTCGTCTATGTCTGTTATATCTATAATACGAACCTTATCTTCTTTTACATCTCTTTTTAACATTTCTTTTCTAAAGTACTTAGTACGATAGTATCTTGATGAAACAATATCTGTTTCTTCACTAAAGAAGTAAATATCTTCATAACCTTCATATTCCAAATGATTTACCATATCAATTATTGGCTTCTCATTATCTATATAGACGATATCAAACTTGCGATCATTAACAAATCGATCAGCTAATACTATTGGTACAGAGCTTTCCTTTTTAATCTTATTTAAATATTCATTGTCCATATGCGTAGTATGAATAATTAAGCCATCAACTTGTTGAAGTAGCATTGCGTCTATTGCTATTTTTTCTTTTTCTTTACTATAATCTGAGTTTGCTGTCATAAGTAAGTAATTTGTACCAGCAAGTGATGCTTCAATACTTTTAATTAAACCACTTGAAAAAGGACTTTCAATATCAGAAACTATAACTCCGATAATAAAAGTATTTTGGCTTTTTAAACTTTGGGCAATCTTACTTGGCTGATAACCAGATGTTTCAACTACTTCTTTAATATGTTCACGTGTCTTCTTTGACATAAACTCATACTTACCGTTTAAGTAATGTGAAATTGTTGTTTTTGATACACCGGCTAACTTAGCTACATCTGAGATTGTTAATTTTCCATTTCTCATAATATCATTCCTTTTTGCTTAAGTAATAAGCAATTTAATCATTTAATTTAAACTAATAGTAGTATAACACTTAATATAATTGGAGCAAGTACAACTGTAAATAAGCCAGTAAGTATTAATGCAATACTAGAAAAAGATCCTTGTACAACATTTGTACTTGCCGCTTTAGCAGTTCCAACTGCATGGGCACTAGCACCTAATGCTAATCCAATTGATTTATCATTATCTACTTTTAAAACTTTATTTATCAATGGCGAGATTGCGGCTCCAATAATTCCCGTAATTAAAACACTGGCTACAGTTATCTCTTTAATGCCACCTAGTGAGTCGGTTAAATCAATTGCAATTGCTGTTGTAATTGACTTAGGTATTAAACTTTTAACTATATCTATGTTTGGCTTTATAATAAGTGTCAGGATCATAATTACAATTGCATGAATTATAATTCCAAATAGAACCGACATAAGTACTAACTTCATATTCTTTTTAATCAATTCTAAATTTTTATATAGTGGTAGTGCCAGTGAAACTGTCGCTGGCGTAATTAACATAGTTATCACTTTACCACCTTCATTATAAGCTTCATAATCAATATTAAATATACTTAATAATAAGATTATAAATAATCCACTTAGTAATAGAGGATTTAATAAATTAATTTTTGTTTTCTTCTGAATTTTTATAAAAATTAAGTATGAGGCAATACTTAAGGTAATTCCAAATAAAGGACTATTCATTAGATACCTTCTCACTAAACTTTAAGACAGCGACATAAGTAATAATTGTTGTCAGTACTATCGTTATTAATAAATTTAACCAACTATCTTGAAATAGTGTTTTTTGTAAACTTAGTGATACTACAAGTGGTACAAATAAAAAAGCCATATTATCTTGTAAAGCTAAAGAGATACCACTTATGTCTTTTTCCTTTATTATCTTAAACTTTAAAGCAAAGAATAATAATAGTAATCCAATAATACTTCCTGGTATTATTAAACTAAAAGTACTTGATAGTATTTCACCGATAAATGATATACCAAAAATTATTGCTATTCCCTTTAACATCTCCATAACACACCTCTATTCTACTAGTATATTATAGGAAAACTGTAGTACTTACAAGTTATTTTTCCTTTATATGCCTATTCTTAAACAT
>CAYTTS010000039.1:9461-11289 GCA_964440875.1 uncultured Erysipelothrix sp.
TCAATTGACTTTATATAACTTGATAAGCAGACCATTATCATCTGAACTATTACTATTCCAAGCAACATATAAATTAGTGATATAAAGAGAATGTACATCAAACTAGAATCAATTCCTAAATTTACGATAAACTCTTTAAATGTTAAAGGATTATTTTCAATCAAACTATATTTATTTAATATCTTTAATAAGCCACTTCCTTGATCATAGATATTACGGACTGTTACTGCAACTATCACCTCAAAGACTATTGATGATATTTGAATCATAACCGTTAACCAGGCTACAATCATCTTGGAAAAATAATGTACTTTAGTACTAACAGAGGTTAATACTAACTCAAGTACCTTTGATGTCTTTTCATAAACAACTTCATTGGCTATCATTGTTGAGAATGAGATCATCGCAAAATAGATTCCTGTTATAAGAAACATGCTCATATTCAATTTATCTTGGCTCACGACACTTTTACTTAGTGTCTTCTCATTTATTTCCGGGGAAATATTCTTCATTATTAAATGAATCGACTCATCATTTAGTGTGTTAAACCAAGAATTTGAGATTGATTCAACTAATTCCGTTTGCAGTTGCATACTTAAAATACTATCTAAACTATGCTCACTCTCTATAATCCATGCTTGATCATAGTAAATATTAATGTTCTTTTCATCATAGCCTTCCTTATATATAAACATCTCACTATCTTCGTTAAATAAGTAAGCTATATCCTTATTATAATAAACACTTATCTTTTCATTACTATCTTCAAAAATAAATTCCAAAACTTTATCAATAAAGAGTACTGTAAAAGATATAGCTATGACAAGGATATGGAGTATTAAGGTAACTTTATTTTTAAAGCGTCTATTTAAAGAGAACTTTATTATATGTTTCATATATAATCCATCTCTCTTACTACCATCGCAATGCTAGGCTTTAATAACGAAATACTATCATTATCTTCTTTTAAAACAATTTCTTTAAAGTATGCTTTTGCACTTTCTTCATTATCTATTTCAAATTGATAATAGCGTTCACTAACTTTTAAACTTGTATACTCTAGTTTATCAAGATATTTATGGCCGATTTCTTTGCTCAAATTTATATAGTAAGCGGATGACATATTGATTAAATCATCGACACTACCACTAAATGTTGTATAGCCTTTTTTAAGTATTATTAAATCTTCACAAAACTCTTCGATATGCTCAAATTGGTGACTTGATAGTAATATATACTTACCTTCACTTTTCAATTTATGAATCAGCTTCTTTAATAAGTTAACATTTACAATATCAAGGCCCGATAATGGCTCATCTAATATTACAATCTTAGGATCATGGATTAATGCACATATTATTTGAATCTTCTGCTGATTTCCTTTTGATAATTTATTTATATGCGTAAATTTATATTGTTTCACGTTCAGGTATTTTAAATAGTAATCTAATCGCTCTTCAATATTATTGTCTTCCATTTCTTTCAAACGTCCTAAAAACATAACTTGATCAAAAACAGTCAAGTCTTTATATAAGGATCTCTCCTCTGGAAGATATCCGAGTAAGGAGTTTTTATAAGTTCTAATATCTTGATTTTTAAACTCAATACTTCCTGAATCTTTCTCAAGTAGGTTTAATAGTACTTTAAAGAAAGTCGTCTTACCACTCCCATTTACTCCTATTATTCCTATTGCCTTACCTTTTTCAAGTTTCATGTTGAACTCTTTTAAGGCCATAAGCTCTTTATAATATTTACTAATATCTTTTGCTACTAACATATTATCACCAACTTAATATTAGTGATCATCACATTTAAACCTAAAAAAAAG
>CAYTTS010000040.1:0-10622 GCA_964440875.1 uncultured Erysipelothrix sp.
AGGGGCACCTCTTCACCACTTGAGTACTTTTCCGTCTCTATGATTAGCGCCTATATAATATAACATAGACCAGTTAAGAATGCAAGAAATATTGGTCTATTTCAAGCTATTTATTAACTTTAATCTATTAATTGCACTAATCAAGAAATACAACTACTTATTTATCAACAATATTATACTTTTCAACAAACTTCTCTTGATATGGAATAAAGAATCCAAGTAAAGGACCGAAAAGAATCATTGATATAATTGTACCTTCACGTAATGTTAGTGGTACTTTCCATACTATTGTGATAATAATAATACTTACAATGCTTAAAATATCTATAAGTTGTCTTATTGTAGAAAATTTAGATATGCCTTTGCTAGCAATTGCTTCACATAATCCTTCCAACGGAAGATTTATAAAATTTGCAGTTTGTATCATACTTACGAAAAAGGCTATCAGTAAAATAGAGAACATAAATAAAATTAACTTTATAAGATACGATTCTATATTCATATTTTCAAAAACACCATAATAGAACAGATTAATTATTTTACCATTTATAAACCCGACAGCTAATGACAATACATTTGTAATACTAAATTCTTTCCTTAATATTAGCAACTGTAAAATAACACAAGTTAAGGACATCATTATTGCGGCATTTCCAACTTTTATCCCGCTAGCATCTGCAATACTCTTACCAAATCCATCCCATGGCCCCATACCAATATTTAATTTCATTTGGAAAGCTGCTGATGCGGATAATAGTGTAATTGCAACTGTAAAATAAATAACTTGTTTAAGTGTAAATTTCTTCATTCTATAACCTCCACTTACATAAGTATAGCATAGTTACAAAGTAAAAAGACAAGCTTTCGCTCGTCTAATATTTAACTTAATTCTTTTCTTAGTGCTTCTAAGATATTTTCTTTTTTAATGTTTTTACTTGAATACATTGTGACTGATAACATTATTGTTATTACCGCAATTATAGAAATAAGATATGCACTCCAAGGTACAATTAAGTATGTAAATTCAATTGTATTTGAGATTATCACATTGAATAGTAGTACTGAGATAACACTAAGTGGAAAGGCAATTAAGATTGTTTTTATACTAAATAAGATACTTTCATAAATTAATATTCTATTAAAGCCTTTAGTGTCCATACCAATACTTCTTAGCATTGCAAATTCACGTCTACGAAGAATTATACTCGTATATATTGTATTAAAAACTGATGTTATTCCAATCAATGTTGTAACTGCAATAAATAGATATACAATAATCTTGACTAAGGTAATGATATTTGTAATCATCTGTAGTTCTATAACTTCTGAATAAGCATAAGCATTATTTATTGATTGCTTCTCAAAACTATCTAAGAATGCTTGGGGATCATCTGTTTTTACACCAAAGGAAATACCAGTGTTTTCAAATGTTGAATATCCTTCTCTATCATCTAATTTACTTTGATATTGTTTCTCTAAAGAGTTAAATCTACTTTCGCTAGTAAGTACAAGAACATAAGATGATGTTATATCAGGCGTAAGACTTACTCCATGTATACTTACATCATCAACAAATAGATTGTTTCTTAAAGTCATTTCAACTTCTTTTTCATCAACATATAGTTCTACATTGATATTTTTTTCAGTATTAAAGATATTGTATTCTTTAAGATTCATCTCATCTTTCGTTGACTTCATTACTTGAGCTTTATTAATTATAATATTATCAACATCAAATCTATTATAGTCTGATTTTATTTGTTCAAATTCTTTATCCGGAATTGATTTGAATTGAAGACCAACATGAATTTCATCCAGATCAACGCCTTCATAAAATTCAAGTAAGTAGTTTTGATAGTCATCACTTAAGTTTTCATCAACTAGTGGTAAATCAAGCCATGTCTCTTTAGTAAATAAATAATCTTTATCTTCAAGTAATGGCATTACACTTTTAATAGCTTCATCTTTTGATTTATCATCTTCATAGAACAAGTTAATATTTACATCAAAGCCACCAGTTGGGCTAAATGCTAAAGCTTGATTATATAAACTAGAGAATGTTGAGAAAGAAACAAACATAAATACTGACGTTACTAATGATATTAAAGTAATACGGTAACGTTTTTTATTTCTTTTCATATTCTTATGAGCAATAACACCTTCAGCTTTGAATAATTTTCTTGCTATAAAGTTTGTTTTGATATCTTTGTTTGTAAGTTTAATGTCATCTTTTTGTCTTATTAAATCAATTGCTGATGTTTTTGAAGATCTTTTTGCTGGTGTTAATACTGATAAGTAAATAACTAAAACCATAAAGATTAATGGAATAATATATAAAAGCCAATTCATATGTAAACTAATGTTAATAAAACCTGTGCCTTGTTTACTAAAGATTTCAGTATAGTGCAATATCAACTTAATTAATAATACAGAAACTACTTGTGATAAAATCATCCCAAGTATGATTCCAATTCCACCCAATATTAAAGCTTCAAAGTACATTGAGTATTTAAGTTGTTGTCCTGTCGCACCTAAACTTGAGTAAATTCCAAATTCACGTTTTCTATCGATGGCTGAGATCGCAAATGAGTTATATATTACAACAATACATCCGATAGATAAAATACTTAATATAAAGGCAAGGAATCCTCCAAATAAAACATTAATATTTGTATATGAAAATCCAGAATAAAACATTACTAACTGTGTATTAACAGTTGATATTGAAATCGGCTCATAATTGTAATTAAATTCAGGATTATAGTACGAATCTAAATAGATTTCTGTAGGTACATTATTCTTAATTGTTTCATCTTGGATATCATAAATATTTTTTAAATCATTATACGCTATAAATACAACCGCATCCTTACTCGACATATTATCATTTAAAGTAAAGAAAGTTCTTGGTGAGTTTGTATAATAGTCAAAATCATCATAAGTACCAACTACTGTATATTCATAATCTTTATAATTTTCAACCACATAAGAAGTATCTCCATACTCTTTAGTCTCTTTATAATGGTAGTAATTTGCATCTGATCTTAAGTATCCAGAGTATTTTAAATCAACTCTTTCCCCTTCATACTCAGTATATGCATCTCCTGCTTTAAAGGTAAATTTATCACCAATCTTTAGATCTTTATTATCAACTAAAAATTTCTCATCAACAATAATCTCTTTATTATTTTGAGGTAGTCTTCCCTCAATAACACTTAATTGGTCTAAACGTCTTTGATCTCCTTCATTTAATGAATAGTAATTTGCATCATCACTGATGTTAACTCCTATCATTTTAGACATATAGTAAAAATCAACATTCTTATTATTTACTACAGAGTCAAATTTATTGTCATCAATTAATCGATATGAAACGTGATATTCTCCATCTTTTAAAATTGCATCTTCTTTTATTGAACCAGCTAGTGAGGCAAACATCGTTCCAATAGTTAACATCATTGCTGTGGATAACATTATTCCTATGATTGTAACTATTGATCTTTTCCTGTTCAACTTAATATGTTTAAGTGTAAGTTTATTTAATATTTTCATCCTTACCCCCTACTTATTACTAATGTCGCTAGCAATTTTTCCATCAGTAATCGTAATAATACGATCAGCGTTCTGTGCTAATTCATAGTCATGTGTAATCATAATAATCGTCTGATTATACTTTCTATTTGATAATTTTAATAGTTCCATAATCTCTTTTGATGATTTCGAATCTAAGTTACCTGTAGGTTCATCACCAAGTAAAAGTGTTGGACGATTTATTAATGCACGACCAATAGATACTCTTTGTTGCTGACCACCTGATAGCTCATTAGGTAAGTGATTTAGTCTATCTCCTAAACCAAGTACATCTATTAGTTCATCCAAATATTCTTTATCCGCTTCTTTACCATCTAACTCAACCGGTAATGTTATATTCTCAGTAATATTTAAGACAGGGATTAGATTATAAAATTGATAGATTAATCCTACTTCTCTTCTTCTAAATATAGCTAAGTTTTTTTCATTTAGCTTATGTATTTCTCTATTACCAACAATTACACTTCCACTAGTAGGAGTATCAACCCCTCCTAAAATATGTAATAATGTACTTTTCCCACTACCACTTGCTCCAACGATAGATATAAACTCACCTGCGTTTACACTAAATGAAACGTCATCAAGAGCCTTAACAGTAAGATCTCCTTTTCCATATATTTTTGATAAGTTTTTAACTTCTAGTATTTTCATAATATTACCTTCTTTCATTTATAGTATACAATTAAGCTAGATTAATCTGATGACTTTTAAATTACAGTTTAGTCACATAAAAAGATAATCACTAATTAATGATTATCTTAAATGTTGTTCCTTCATTAAGTTTACTTTCAACTTTAATGTCTGAGTTTTGTCTTATCATAATTGTTTTCGATAAGTTCATTCCAATTCCAATACCTTCACTCTTTTTATCTTTTTTATAAAACCTTTTAAAAATATTCTCGATATCTTCTTCAGCTATACCTTCACCACTATCTTTAATACTAATGATAGTGTTAAATGATCCTGATTTTGCCATGACTTCAATCTTGCCATATTCTGGTGTATGTTCAATAGCATTTTTTATTATATTTGAGATAGCTTCACTCGTCCAACTAAGATCACAATTAACAAACAATCCCTCAAAATTACCAAGAACTAAATCAATATGCTTTAATTCAATTAGTATTAAGTGATCAGAAATCGACTTATCTATTAGACTTTGTACCGATACTTTTTCTTTGGTAAATTGAATTGTACCACTATCTATTTGTGACATTTTTAAAAGTGACTTTACTAGCCATTCGACCTTTTCAAGCTGCTGACGATTCTTTTTTAAAAAGTCTAGTTTAACTTCTTCACTGTGTTCATCTTCTAAAATTGTATTAATAACAAACATACTCGTTAATGGAGTTTTTAGTTGGTGAGATATATCTGATAGAGTTTCCTCTAGATTTCTCTTTTCATTTAATGAATACTCACTCATAAATCTAAGTTTATTAGTTATCTTATAAATATCATTTTTAAGAGCTGCTAATGAGTCATCAGTATATTCTTGTATATCTAAAGTATAATCATTACTTAATATTTTATTTAAGTAAATATTTATTTCTTTTAAACGCTTCTTTTCACCAAAGTATCTATTTAACGATAATATTATATACGCTAGATTAATTGCCACTAAAAAGAGTAATACATAAGTAATATTCATTTTCTTTAACTTGTTTAAGTTAACAAAACCTTTATACTCTGATAATCGATAAAGATGATTTTCTTCTAATATCTTTTCAATCTCAACTTCATTATTTTTTGACTCAATCAATATATCTGTAATATCATTCATATCTTCATTTAAGATATTAACTGCTATTTGTTTTTTCATAGTTAATATTTCTTTTTCATAAGAACTATTTATTGCATTAACAATAAACAGTCCAAGAATTATTGAAACAAGTAATATAATTGATTGAAATTTTAGATAAGACATAAATTTTTTATCACTTATCATCCTACACCTCTATTGTATAGCCTTGACCACGTACTGTTTTTATTATCTTTGGATCATTAGCCATATCTTCAATCTTTTCTCTTACTCTTCGAATATATACTGTTAGGGTATTATCATAAACATAAGCTTCATCAACATCCCAAATATTAGAAAGTAATTGTTCACGAGTAAATACTTGATTAGGGTTTAAGGCAAGTATTAATAATATTTTATATTCAAGAGTAGTTAAAAATAGATCATTTCCATCTTTGAATACTTTACCTTGACTCATATCAATAGTAATATTTTGAATGTTAATTATATTTGAGAATGTTTTATTATGACGTCTTAAGACAGAATTTATTCTAGAAAGTAGTTCACGTGTTTTAAATGGTTTTGTTATGTAGTCATCCGCTCCCATATCAAGTCCCTGTACTACAGATGTTTCTAAATCAACAGCACTCAAAATAATGGTAGGTATATCTTGTTCTTCCTTAACCTGTTTTAAGACTTCAAAACCACTAATATCTGGTAAGTTTAAATCAAGTATTATAATACTTATATCATCATTCTCATTTACATGATCTATTGCCTCTAATCCATCTGCTGCCAAAAGAACTTCAAATCCTTCTTGATTTAGTATGTATTCAAGTCCCATTCTAATTACTTCTTCATCTTCAACAATTAATATTTTTTTCACTCGTATCACCTTACTCATTATATCAAAATCCATATTATTAGTCGTTACATTATTGTCATAAAAAAAGGATAACTTTAGTTATCCTACTTAATTATAAATCCATGTGAACTTAGTGCTACCTTCGCGCGTTGTAATGCATCATTATCGCCATCAACCATAATAGCTTGATCTTGTAATGAAATACGATAAATAACTCCACTATAAGCTAGTGCTTCATCTACTTCAGAAATATTTTCTTGAACTAGATTTGCTAATAAGATAATTTTAGTCATTACTTAATAGCAGCCTCTAAAGCAACTTTCATCATATTTGTAAATGACTCTTGTCTCTCCATTGCACTTGTTACTTCATTAGTTACAAATGAATCTGAAATTGTTAAGACACAAGCAGCTTCCTTATTTAAAATATTAGCATTGTGGAAAAGTGCAAATGATTCCATTTCTACACAACGTGATCCAGTATTTTTGAAAATATCTTTCCAGTATCCTTCTTCAACATCTCTGTAGAATACGTCACTTGAGTGAATAATTCCTCTTTGAACTGGAATATCTAATTCTTCAGCTGCACTAAATAGTAAGTTGTTTAAATCTTTACTAGCTTCTAAGATTTCACTTTCTTCCCCATTTTGTACTTTTGCGTATGATGATTCTGAATATGCTTTATCTGAAATAATAACATCGTAAACATTTAACGTTTCATCATATGATCCTGCTGATCCGATTCTAATAATTTTTTCAACATCATATTCAGTGTATAGTTCATATGAGTAAATACCAATACTTGGCATTCCCATACCACTACCCATAACTGAAACTTTTTGACCTTTATATACTCCAGTATATCCAAACATATTTCTTACTGTATTAAATTGCACAACATCTTCTAAAAATGTTTCTGCAACGTATTTTGCTCTTAATGGATCTCCTGGCATTAATACTACTTTAGCGATATCGCCTTTCTTTGCTTCTATATGTGGTGTTGACATAATATCTCTCCTTTTATATTGTATATTATACTATAATTGTCTCTAAATACCTAAAATTAACTTAGCTATAATGAAGTATATAACTAATGATGCAACGTCCATAATATTAGTTACTAGCGGTCCAGCCATAGCTGCTGGATCTTGTTTAAACTGCAGTGCCACAATTGGTAGAAGTCCACCAACTACGTTTCCAACAAACAATGATACAACCGTTGCAGCAGTAATACTTAACATAATATCAACTGCTAAATGCGGTGGAAAAGCAAATAATCTTAACATTATCGCAATACTCATCGCAATAACTAAATAGAATGAAACTGCACTTTCTTTAATTAGAATCTTACTTGCATCTTTAATACCAATACCATCAGTTACAATTGCACGAATAACCATTACAGTTGCTTGATTTGCCGCGTTTCCAGCAGTACCCATTGTCATCGGAATAAAGGCAGCTAATATTGGTAGTGTGTCTAACTGTACTGAGAATATTTCTAAAACATACTCTGTAAAGAAGGCTGTAACCATAATAATTAATAACCATGGTATCCTTGATTTTGCCATTTCAATAACACTTGTATTTAAGTATGAGCCTTCAAGCTTTGTAATACCTGCCATTGAGTGTACGTCATGAGTAACTTCTTCTTCCATTACATCAATGATATCATCGATCGTAATAATACCTACTAATCTCTCATCACCATTGATAACTGGAATTACGTGTAAATCATATTTTTGCATTTGAGCCAATACTTCTTCTTGATCCATATTAACATCCACACTGACAACATTAAATTCCATAATATCTTCAACAATATCTTCTGATGTTCCAAATAGTAAATCCTTAAGTTTAATCTTTCCTAATAGTTTTCTATTATCATCAATAATATAACAATCAGTTACAATTTCAGCAACTTTACTTTGACCTTTAACTGTATCAAGTGCCATTGAAAATGTATCCTTAGCATTAAGTTCAATAAAGTCAATTGTCATTATCGAACCTGCCGTCTCATCAGCATAATTTAGTAATCTAGTTATATCTGACTGTGAGTCTTTAGGTATATGCTCAATAATTCTTCTGACGTCTTTATTATCTAACGTTTGTAAAACATCAACAACATCATCAGTATATAAATGTTCTAAAATATCTGAAATCTGCTCATTATTCATACTAGTTAATACTTGAGATTTATACTCATTATCTAGTGTTGCAAATAGATCTCCTGAAATATTTTTAGGTAGGGCAAATAATAAATATAGAACATCTTCAAATCTTAAGGTTTGAATTGTTTCTGTTAAATTATGTATATTATACTCTTCAAAATATTCAATAATTGCTTCTTTATTTCTATCGGCTAATAATCTAATCAATTTTTCTCTATCTATCATCTAAATAAGACCTCCTAAAAATGCACCCGCAATTGCAAAGTAAACAATTAACGCTAATGAGTCACTTATCGTTGTAATAAGAGGTGATGCCATTACAGCTGGATCTTGATTAAAGCTTAGCGCAACTAGTGGTAAGATACCACCAACAATCTTTGATATAATAACGACTAGATAAACAGTTAGTGAAACGACAAGAGCCAAATAAAAGTCACCAGTATTAGCTGAGAAATACATAATTCTAAAGAAGTTTCCTACTCCTAAAAATGCTCCCGCTATTAGTGCAACTCCTAACTCTTTAAAGAAGACTGTTTTATAAAATGATTTATCAATCGTATCTACTGCAATACCACGAACTACCATTGCTAGCGCCTGTGAGCCTGCATCCCCTGCTGTATCCATTAGTAATGGTATAAATATTATCAGGCTTGGTACAAGTTCTAATAGGTTTGCTTGCTTAGTAATAATAAAACTTGATATAACATATGCTACAGTTAAAACTAATAGCCAGCCTAATCTTTTCTCTGCAATTAACTTGGCAGGTGTTTCTAAGTATGAACCTCTAATCCAGTTAATACCACCCATCTTATGAATGTCTTCAGTTGCCTCTTCTTCAACGACATCAATAATATCATCTGCACTTATAAGACCAACAAGTTTATTGCTATTATCAACTACAGGAATAAAACTTAGGTCATACTTAGCAATAACTTTAGCAACTTCTTCTTGTTTATCATAAGCATTAACAAAGACAATATCAGTACTCATTACATTTTCAATCATCTCTAAGTCTGGGGCAAATAGTATATCTCTAACTGATACTACACCTTCAAGTATTCCATCAATATTAGTAATATAATAAATATCCATAATTTCTGCGATACCTTCATGTTCCTTAATTACTTCAGTAGCATCTTTTACAGTAATATATTGACCTAACTCTACATAGTCGGTAGACATTATTGATCCTGCACTCTCATCAGGATAACCCAACATATCATATAATAATTTTCTTCTCTCATTATTCGTATATGAAAGTATTACTTTTATTTGTGACCAAGGTAGTTGGTTTAAATACTCAACAACATCATCAGTATATACTTGATCTAGTACTAAGCTTAATTCTTCGCTCGTTAATAAATCTTTTATTCTGTTTTGGATTGTAAGTGATAAATAACTAAATAGTTCCCCTAAATATACTTTCTCCAAATTTTTAAATAAGTAAACTATCTCAACAATATCAAGTTCACTTACACACTCAGCTGTATCAACAATGTTATATTGTGAAATATATTCATTAATATCATCTAGATTACCACTTAATATAATCTTTTCAAAAGTTTCTTTATTCATATTACCCCTCTATTCTTTTTTGTAAAATACCAATACCATCCCCGATGTCATCATATATTGTGACATCAAATCTATCATCTTCTAAAATATTTTTTCTAAATTTTCTAATTTTCTCAACAAGTTGTCTTACCTGTCTTCTTACTTTTAATTTTTCTTCAAAAACTAAGCCATACATTCCTAAATTATCAACTAAGATTATTCCACCTTCATTAAGGTTATCATAAAACTTATTTAACATTAATTCATATTTCGATTTGGCTAAATCAAGAAATATTAAATCAAATTTTCTATCTGTATTAAAATCTAATGCATCCATTAAATGAATTTCAATTCGATCATTTAATTTCATTGCTTCTATATTTTTAACAGCTTCTGCATATCTTGTTTCATCTTTTTCAATTGTAACTATATTAATTTCGTCATTAATTCTTGTCATCATTATTGCTGAGTAGCCAATTGCACTACCTAATTCTAATATATCTTTACTACCATATTTTTCTATTTGTTTTGTTAAAAACTGTAAACCTTCATCATTTATTATTGGTACACGATTTTCTTTAGCGTACGCTCTTATATCTTCCAACATTCATATCACCTTACAAATTATATCATTTTAAGCACTTCTTTTAAACTATAGTGGCTATTAGGGTATTAAAAAAGAGAGATTTCTCTCTCTTATTAATTAT
>CAYTTS010000041.1:0-10152 GCA_964440875.1 uncultured Erysipelothrix sp.
TATCTTTTGAGTAAAATTAAGTAAAAACATTAAGTAATTTTACTATAATATTGACTATGTAAGCGTATTAAGGCATAATATAAGTGAAGTTTTTATGATTGGGAGGCCAATATTATGATTGATAATATAATAAATTTTTTAGAATCTAATTCAATATTAGCTCGTTTAGTAATTTTGGTTGGTAAAATAGCATTAATAATATTCATTGGTCTATTAATAGTAAAAATACTGACAAAATATATAAGCAGGTATTTAGATAAGATTGATACACAACATTCACGTACAATTAGAACTGTTTTATTAAGTTTTATTCGTTATACGACATACTTCTTTATGTTTACTGCCGTTTTAAGTTTATTCGGGGTAAACGTTTTATCTATTATGGCCATTGCCGGTATTGGAAGTGTTGCCATCGGATTTGGTGCCCAAACTTTTGTTCGTGATGTTATTACAGGGGCATTTATATTATTAGAGGAACAATATCAAGTTGATGATTTTGTCGTTATTAACAATTTCTCAGGGAGAGTTGAAGAAATTGGCTTAAGAACAACGCGTCTTCGTAATGTTGATAATAATGAAGTGTATATTATTCCAAATGGTGAGATTAAAATTGTAACTAACAAAACTAAGGATTATCAAAAAGCTTTAGTAAACTTTAAGGTTCAATATGTAGATGATATCGATAAGCTAGGTAAACTTGTTGCTGATAGTTTCTCAATTTTTGATCAAGATGATCGTGTTATTTCGAAAGTTATCACTTCGGTTCACGCAAGTAGTAGTGATCCGATTATTGATGTAATTGTTAGTTGTTATACAGAAAATAATGCAATGGTTCCAATCACTAATGAGTTAGCTAATATCTTAAGTGAAGTCTTGCATAAAAATGGTTACAAACAGGTCTTTAAAAACCCACTGAATTATATACAGTAGATAGGAAGCGTTTATGATAGTAAAAAAGAAATTTAAACTAATTGATGATAGTAAAGAAGAATTATTTCTTCATGAGATGAGTAAAGATGGTTATGTTTTAAAAGATTATAATGGTGAAGAGTATATTTTTGAAGAGTCTGATCAAGTATATTATTATTTAAATGAGTTTTTCTTTAAAGAGTTAAGTAATTATGAAATAAAGGTATATACTAAAAAAGGCTATGAACTAGTTTGTGTCTATGAGTCGGTTAAAGCAGGTTATTACTATTTCTTTAAAAGTCTTAAGCCTGTTGATGATTATGATAGAAAACTTGAAGATAGACATGCTTTAGTTCTTGCTAGTAAACAGCGTGTTGATCGTTTCTCACTAGTCGTCTTTACAGCATCATTTACACTTTTCTCTTACTGGTATTTTACTACAAAAAATGAAATTTACATAATAGTTTTATTATTAATAGTTCTACTTGGGGGCTATTATGGGAATATTTACTTAAATACTATTAAGCGTTTAGCGGAATATACTAAGATAATATTAAGGGAGAAGGAGGAAGAGTAATGGCGACTATGAAAGATGTAGCGAAGAAGGCAAATGTTTCAATAGCTACAGTTTCAAGAATTTTAAATGGTGATGTCACACTAAATGTTAGGGAAGAAACTCGTGAGGCAGTACTAGCTGCGGCTAAAAAGACGGGATATGAAATTAAGGTAAAAAAGGTTAGTTCAGATGTTACCTTCGCAATTGTTCAATGGATTTCAAGTTATGAAGAGTTAGAAGATAATTATTATTATAATATTAGAATGAGTGTTGAGAATTACTGTGTTTTAAATAACATCCAAGTTAAAAGATATTATCGTGAGAATTTAGAGGATATTTTTGTTGATAGTGATATTGATGGTCTTTTATGTATTGGAAAGTTTTCAACTAAGCTGGCTTCAAGATTATATAGTAGATCAAAGAACTTAGTCTTTATCGACTCCAATCCTGATAAAGACCGCTATAATGCAGTTTATAGTGATTTAAAGAGTGGTACGATTATGGCTCTTGATCATCTAGTTAAACATAATCATCAAGAGATTGGCTATATTGGTGGAAGAGAGTACTTAGAGACAAAAAGTGGTCAAGTCTTCGTTGATCAAAGAGAGAGTACTTATTTAACTTATATGGAAAAAGAGAATGTCGTCTTTAAAGAAGATAATGTTTATATTAAGGATTTTTCTGCGGAACATGGATATGATTCAATGAAAAAGATCTTAGCTAAGAAGGAGCATCCTTCGGCAGTCTTCTGTGGTAATGATGTTATTGCAATAGGGGCATTAAGTGCTTTAGGTGAATCTGATAATCGTAAAGAGATATCTATTATCGGATTTAATAATACACCGATGGCTCAGTTCTATAATCCTCCATTAACAACAATAAGTGTTGATACTAAGTATATGGGTGAGCTAGCATGTAAGCTTTTAAAGGACTTAATTAGTGAGTCACAAAAGACGGCGGTCAGAATCGTTTGTAATGTTAGTTTAATCGAGCGGGAATCAGTTTATACATTGTGAAAAGTAAATGAAGAGTAAAAGTTTAGTAAAAACTTTACTCTTTTTTATTGACATATTACTAATTTTCAATTATGATAGTTGTTGTAAGAGTAAAGCGTTTACACGCCTTGCTTTAGAATTTACACATTTAGGAGGAAAAAAATGAAAAAATTCGTACGTGTTTTATTAGTTAGTATGCTTGCATTAGCTTTAGTTGCTTGTGGAAGCGGTGACAAAGGACAAGTAGAAGGTGAAGGAAAAACTTTCGAAATCGGAGTTGCTATTTATAACTTTGATGACTTCATGACTTTATACCAAGAAGAAATCAAAAAAGCTTTCGCTGAAGCTGGAGAAAAAGATGGAAATACTTACAACGTTGAAGTATTAAACGCTGAAGAAGATCCAACTGCTCAAACTGAACAAATTAAAAACTTTATTACTAAAGGTAAAGATTTAATTGTTGCTAACTTAGTAGAACCAGAAAGTGCATCTACAGTTATTAATGACGCTAAAGCGGCAGACATTCCGGTAATTATGATTAATAGAGAACCTTCAATTGAATCAATGGAAATTTGGCCAAACAAAACTACTTATGTAGGTGTTGACGCTACTCAATCAGGAAGATTCCAAGGGGATATCATTAACAATTTAGATGACAAAGGTGATATTAACGGAGACGGTGTTGTAAGCTACATTACTTTAATGGGTGGATTACAAAACGTTGATGCTATTCAAAGAACTACTTACTCAATCTTACAATTAAACGACTTAGGAATTGAAAGCAAAGATGTTAACGGTGAAGTTTACCCAGCTGAATGGGATACAGATAAAGCAGTAGTTGCTACTGAAAGTGCACTTGCTAAATATGGTAAAGACATTGAAGTAATCTTTGCAAATAACGATGGTATGGCAATTGGTGCTGTTAGAGCATTAGAAAACGCTGGACGTGTTGTTGGTGAAGACGTATACGTAGTTGGTGTTGATGCTATCGATGACGCTATGGAATTATTAAAAAATGGTAAATTAACTGGTACAGTATTAAATGACCACTATAACCAAGCTCACACTGTAGTTGAAGTTGGAATCAAAGCTATGAATGGTGAAGATCTATCACCATACTACTGGCATGATTATGTTTTAGTTGCAGAAGAAAAAGATGCTGAACTAAAACGTTCTGACTATAGAACTGAAACTATCGAAGATATTAAAGTTCGTTACGAAGAAAGAAAAGCAGTCGAAGAAGGAAAATAATTTTTAATTAAATTATAACAATAATACAAGTGTGCAGTTAGTGCACACTTGTATATTTATGTAATAGGATGGAAGGTAATTATGAGCGAATATATTTTACAAATGAAGGATATTGAAAAAGTATTCCCTGGAGTTGTTGCTCTTGATAAAGTTAGTTTAAATATTAGACCTGGTAAAATTCATGCCTTAATGGGCGAGAATGGTGCTGGTAAGTCAACATTAATGAAAACTTTATTTGGGATATATCTTAAAGATGGTGGAACGATCACATACTTAGGTGAAGAAGTTAACTTCACTAATGCAAAAGATGGTATTGATGCAGGTATTTCAATGATTCACCAAGAACTACACCCAATTAGAATGATGACTATTGGAGAAAATATCTTTTTAGGAAGATATCCAAGAACTAAATTAGGTTTTATTGATCACAAGAAAATGTATGAAGATACTGAGAAACTATTAAAAGAAGTTGGACTTAATGAAGATCCAAGAACTTATTTAAAAGATTTAACTGTATCACAGATGCAATCAATTGAGATCGCTAAAGCTATTTCTCAAGATTCAAAAATTATAATAATGGATGAGCCAACATCTTCGATTACGGAGGCTGAGGCAAATATATTATTTGGTATTATTGATGAGTTGAAAAAACGAAACATTGCCGTAATATATATTTCTCACAAGATGGATGAGATTTTAAGAATATCAGATGAAGTTACAATTCTAAGAGATGGACAATATGTTGGAACTTGGGATGCTAAAGAATTAACTACAGAGAAAATCATCGCAAATATGGTTGGTAGAGAATTAGATGGTATGTACCCAGATAAAACAAATGTTGTACAGGATGAGGTAGTCTTAAAAGTTGAAAATATGACTTCATCAAATCCACTGTCATTTAAAGACGCAAGCTTTGATCTTCATAAAGGTGAAATACTTGGTATTGGTGGTCTAGTTGGAGCACAACGTACTGAGTTAATTGAAGCTATTTATGGTATGCGTACTAAAGTAAGTGGAAATATGTATCTAAATGGTGAAGAAATCCAAATTAATCGTCCAAAGGACGCTATTAATAAAGGGATTGCACTATTAACAGAAGATAGACGTGGTAATGGGATCTTTGGTGTATTATCTGTTGAAGATAACGTAGCAATTGCATCTATTAACCAATTCGTTAAGAAAAATGGTCTATTAGATGAAGCTGGAATTAGAAAAGTTGTTGCTGAAAGTATTGATCAATTAGATATTAAAACACCAAGTGGTAAGTCTAAAATTAGAAACTTATCAGGTGGTAACCAACAGAAAGTTATTATTTCAAGATGGTTAGCAAATAGTCCAGATATTCTAATACTAGATGAGCCAACTCGTGGTATTGACGTTGGTGCTAAATATCAAATTTATGAAATTATCAATGAGCTTGCTGCAAATGGTAAGAGTATCATTATGATTTCATCAGAACTACCTGAATTATTAGGTGTTTCAGATAGAATTATCGTTATGTGTGAAGGTCGTGTTTCAGGAGAACTTAAGGCTTCAGAAACAAATCAAGAGGAAATCATGGATCTAGCAACTAGATTCATGTAGATTGAAGGGAATAATTATTATGTCAAAAATTAAAAATATGAAAATGGAGAATTTCGATAGTAAAGAATTTCTTAACAAAAATGGTCTGACGATCGTAGTATTAATATTAATGCTTTATACAGCTGTTACACAAAAGAACTTTGCTTCACTGCAAAACTTATCTAACGTATTAGGTAACTCAGCTGTTAGATTTATTATCGCATTAGGAGTATCAGGTGCACTTATCATTCGTGGTACAGACTTATCTGCAGGTAGAATTGTTGGTCTTTCAGCAATTATTACTGGTACGTTAGTTCAAAAACCAGATTTCTCAGGAAAATTCTTCCCGAATGTACCAGATATGCCAATCTTAGTACCATTATTAATCGCTTTAGTAGTATGTGCTATTGTTGGATTATTTAATGGTATCGTTATTGCATACTTAAAAGTTCCACCATTCTTAGCGACATTAGGTGCACAAATTATGGTTTATGGAATTAACATGATTTACAGTAAAAACAAACCTATCGGAACGTTCAAGGATTCATTCTTAGAAATAGGTAGTGCCAAGTTATTTGGATTTATTCCATATCTTGCAGTAATTGCGGCTGTTATTGGTGTAGTAATGTGGATCTTATATAACAAAACACGTCATGGAAAATATATGTATGCAATTGGTGGAAACGAAGAAGCTGCTGAAGTATCAGGAGTAAACGTTGGATTCACTAAAGTTAAAATTTATGTAATCGCAGGTTTACTATATGGTTTAGCTGGTTATTTATTAGCTGCTAAAACAGGAGCTGCTACAGCAAACGCAGGAGCAGGTTATGAGCTTGAAGCAATCGCATCAGCGACTATCGGTGGTGTATCAACTGCTGGTGGTGAGGGTAGTGTACTTGGAGTATTAAAAGGGGTATTTGTATTCGAAATACTTAAGACTTCATTAAACTTCTTAGCTGTATCACCAGATATGACAAACGTTATTCAAGGTTTAGTAATTATTGTAGCAGTAGCACTAGACATTAGAAAGACAATGGAAAGAAGGTAATTTTAATGAACTTAGTTGAAAAGTTTAAAGAAGTTTATAAAGAAGATCATTCTAAAGAATACTTTTCTCCGGGAAGAATAAATCTTATTGGCGAGCATATTGATTATAGTGGAGGTCTGGTTCTACCTTGTGCAATCACTATGGGTACAACAGCACTAGTTAGTGTAAGAGCTGATAGACTTATTAATTTCTACTCATTAAATATGCCTAAATTAAATATTATTACTATTTCATTAGATGATTTAGAATATAATAAAAAAGATAAATGGACAAACTATCCAAAAGGTATCTTTAAATTATTAAGTGATGAAGGATATAAATTTGAACATGGATTAAATATTGCCTTATACGGTAATATTCCATATGCATCAGGTTTATCAAGTAGTGCCTCAATCTTAATGGCAACTGCTGTTTTAGTAAATGATATTTATGATTTAAATATTGATCGTCTAGATTTAGTTAAGTTAACACAAAAAGTTGAAAATCAATACATTGGTGTTAGTTCGGGTATAATGGATCAATTCTCAATTGGTTTTGGAAAAAAAGATCACGCAATCTTACTAAATACTAATAATTTAGAATATGAATATATACCACTAGATTTAAAAGATAATTCAATCGTGATTATGAATACTAATAAAAAACGTGGCCTGGCTGACTCAGCTTATAATGAAAGAAGAGCAGAGTGCGATAGAGCCTTTGAAATTCTAAGTAAAGAGTATGACATTGAATTTCTATGTGACTTATCACTAGAACAATTAGAAGCGAAAAAAGACTTACTTTCTGAAGGTAAGATTTATCAAAGAGCTTATCATGCAATTAGTGAGAATGAACGCGTTAAAAAAGCAAGTGAAGTTTTATCTAAAGGCGATTTAGTTGAATTTGGTCGCTTAATGAATTTATCACATGACTCATTGCGTGATGATTATGAAGTAACCGGTCTAGAATTAGATACTTTATATGAAGCTGCTAAAGAAGTTGAAGGTACTCTAGGCGTAAGAGTTACTGGTGCTGGTTTTGGTGGCTGTGCAATTGCTATTGTTAATAATGATAAGATCGATGATTTTATTGATTTTGTTTCAAAAAAATACTTAGATACTATTGGCTATGCTGCTGACTTCTATGTTGGTTTAACAGGTGATGGTACACAATTAGTTGAATAATAATAAAACTGTAGAAAATTAATTTCTACAGTTTTTTTGTATTTTATATTAATATTATTTGTTTTACTTATCGCTCAGCAAACCAACCTTAAATTTTGTGAAACTCTGATAGCGATCATTAGCTTTAATAATTGGTGATTGTAACCACGGCATTTGCATGGAGTTAGGTGATAGTTGTGTTTCAAAGGCAATACCACCATGTAATGGATAAGTCTCTGAATGCTTACCTAAAGTACTATCATCAGGGAAGTGGTTAGCTGTGTAAATGTGCATTGCATTTAAATTAGTATAAATATTTAATTTAATACCATTATCTTCGTTTCCTAAGCAAGCTACATGATAATAACTTGGTGTATTTAATAGAAAGTTGTGGTCAATTCCTGAAAAGTTTTTTATTTGTGGAAAATCACTATTTAACACATCTTTTAATTTCGTTTTCTTAGTGAAGTCAAATGGTGTATCCTTATTACTTAAGATTTCACGTGTAGGGAAACTAAACTCATTGTTTGGCATATATAAGTTGGAGTTGACGTATAAATCATGATTGTAAATAGTTGAATTGTCTTGTCCATTTAAATTAAAGTAAGTATGATTCGTTAAATTTATTATCGTATCCATATCACTTACTGCATCATACATAATTAAAAGACCTTCATTATCTAAACGATAGACAACTGTAACATCTAGATTTCCGGGAAATCTATCTTCAAGATCCTTAACGCTCACCTTCATTATTAGACTATCTTCATACTCATCAACATTAAATAGTTTGTATTGAATTCCACCAGAACCTGTATGTAGATTATTATTGTTATCATTAACTTCAAGATTGTATTGAATTTTATTAATTATAACATTAGCATTTTCAATCCTGTTGGCATTTCTTCCAACTACAGCTCCTAAATTACCTGGATTACTAATATAATCTTCTAAATTTTTATGTCCTAAAACAATATCAACTTCATTTTTATCTTTATCTTTAGTATAAAAATTAATAATGTTTGCCCCTAAATTACTAATGACTACTTTATATTTATCATTCTCTAAAGTATAAAGTTTAATATCTTCTCTATTAATCATTATTTCATCTCCATTCTTAAGTATATTATAGTACATTTTGCACATAAAATAACTTAATTTTATTACTGTTTCATACTATTAATAAAAAATCATCTTTAATGCATTAAAAACCGAAATTTCCTTTTATAATATCGAAAAATCAAGTATAATATATGTATTGTTAACTGGGAGGTTAAAAATGTCAAAAAAATTTATGTCAATGGATGGTAATACGGCCGCAGCGCATATTTCATATATGTTTACGGATGTAGCTGGTATTTATCCAATTACACCTTCTTCAACTATGGCGGAATTAGTTGATGAATGGGCTTCGCAAGGGAGAAGAAATATTTTCGAGTCAGTAGTAAATGTTGTTCAATTACAATCTGAAGCTGGAGCAGCTGGAACAGTGCACGGTGCACTTCAAGCTGGTACACTAGCTACTACATATACTGCATCACAAGGATTATTATTAATGATCCCGAACATTTATAAATGGGTTGGAGAAATGCTACCTGCAGTACTTCATGTATCTGCAAGATCAATTGCAACTCGTGCTCTATCTATATTTGGTGATCACCAAGATATTTATGCAGTAAGACAAACAGGAGTTACGATGATTGCATCTCACTCAGTGCAGGAAGCTATGGATTTAGCTGGTGTTGCACACTTAGCAGCAATTAAAGCATCTGCTCCAATGTTACACTTCTTTGATGGTTTTAGAACATCACATGAAATTCAAAAAATTGAAGTTCTAGAAAAAGAAGACTTACTACCATTATTAGATATGGAAGCAGTATCTGCTTTCAAAAATAGAGCACTAAATCCTCATGGAAATGCAGTTGCTCGTGGTGGTGCTGAAAACGATGATATTTACTTCCAAGGTAGAGAAGCACAAAATACACACTACAACCAAGTAGTTGATATTGTTGCTGATTACATGGAAGAAATTTCTAAAATTACAGGACGTACTTATGCTCCATTTACTTACTATGGTGCAGAAGATGCAACTCGTATTATTATTGCAATGGGTTCAGTAACTGAAACTACGCATGAAGTAATTGATGAGTTAAATGCTAATGGTGAAAAAGTTGGAATGATTAAGGTTCATTTATACCGTCCATTCTCAGCTAAACACTTAAAAGCAGTTTTACCTGAATCTGTTACTCATATTGCTGTTTTAGACAGAACTAAAGAGCAAGGTTCACATGAGCCACTATACTTAGATGTAGTTGCTGAATTAAGTGGATACCAAAATGTTAAGAAAATTGTTGGTGGACGTTATGGTCTGTCTTCAAAAGATACACAACCACGTGATATTAAAGCAGTTTATGATCACTTATTAAATGAAGATGCTCACACTGGTTTTACTATTTCAATCAATGATGATGTTACACACTTATCATTAGATAGTGATCCTAAATTTGAGATTGAACATGATTATACTTCATGCTTATTCTACGGATTAGGTTCAGATGGTACAGTATCAGCAAATAAAAACTCAATTAAAATTATCGGTGATAACACTGATTTATATTCTCAAGCATATTTTGCATATGATAGTAAAAAAGCAGGGGGAGCTACTAGATCTCACTTAAGATTTGGTAA